>JAKATP010000108.1 GCA_021818685.1 Bacillota bacterium
GAGGTCCTCCCGGCCCACGGGCCAGGAGACGCGTGCGTCCGGACCCGCCCGCGCCGAGTACACGGCGGCCATGGTCCGCCGGGGCCCGTTTTGCAGGTAGTCGATGTACACCCGCGCCCCACGGTGGGCCACCCGGCGCGCCACGGTGGCATCCTCCGGCAGGGCCAGGCTCACCACCCGCGCCACCCGCTCGATGGCGTCCTGCGCGCGGTGGGGTTCGGTCGGCTCAATGGGTACCAGGAGATGCAGCCCTCGAGCTCCGGACGTCTTTAAGGACACCGGTATCTCGAATCGGTCCAGCAGATCCAGGGTGACCCGCGCCACCCGGACCACGGCGGCCCAGTCGGCCGGGGGGTTGGGGTCCAGATCGATCACGGCCCAATCGTGTAAGCCGCCGTCGCCCACCCGTCCGAGGGGACTGTGAAACTCGATGGCGCCGAGACCGACCCATCGGAGCAGCTCGGAGAGGCTGTCCACAACAATCGGGTAGCGCTCATGCCGGCTCTGGTAACGGTAGCGCTGATAGAAGCCCGGCGCCAAGATACCGTGGGGCCACCGACGGATGGTCAGTGCACGGTCCTGCAGGTGGCCCAGCAGAGGACCCGCCACGTGATAGTAATAGAGCATGAGCTCGGCCCGCGAGAGACCGATCGCCGGGTAGAGCACACGCTCCGGGTGGCTAATCACCGGCTCTCCTCCTCCCCAAAGGCCACGATCCGCGCGTGGCGGAGCCGCCCGTCCGAGGTTCGCCCCCGCGTTTCTACCAGAACCGTCGCGACCCCTGACGGGGGCGCCGCGTCGCATGTCACCTGCCCGGCCGGAGCTCCGTCCGCCCCGGTGAGGATGAGGCTCACGCCCCTTTGACGCGGTACTACCCCGACGATGCGCAGCCAAATCCGGGTCCATACCGGCAACTTGAGCCAGGCATCACTCCGCTGTCCCGGAAGGTAGGGCGCCGCCAGCCGCTTTGCCATCACCCCTTCCAGCGCCAGGTCCGCTACCGCTTGGTAGAAGGCGATGCCGCGATCCTGGCCGCCTTCCACCCCTGGGTTCCGAAACAGGCGGCCCCCGCCGTTGAGTCGGGTCAGGGCGCGTAAGCGGGCGCTCAAAGGCTCGGCAAGGAGCAGGACACCCTCCTCGGCCAGCACGTCAAAGGCCACAAAGGCGAGGTGCGGGGGGTGGCGGCCGCCAAGGCCGAGGAAGTCGGGCCGTCCGTCGTCCCCCAGACTCACGAGTTCCCCGTCCAACAACATGTCGCTCGGTATCCGGCGGCCGAGGTCTTCCAGGTCCGGAAAACGCGCCAGCATGTCGTGTCCGGATCGGGACCAAACCTTTAGCCGCTTCGACTGTCGTCCGGCCAGGGCGCGCCAGCCATCCCATTTGAGCTCGAACCGGAAGCTCGGGTCGTCAAAGGGACGCGTTCCGGCGACCGCCAGCATGGGTGGAACGAAGTCGCCATCCCAGCGCTCACTCATCGCGAGCCCTCCGCCGCCTGCAAGAGCGAGGCTCGGAGCTTGTCCACGAGGTCCGCCACGGCTTCGGGAACCGGCGCCGCCGGTGCAAGCGTCTCGGCTCGGTCGGCAATCTGGCGCATGAGGGCCGCTTTCGGTTCGTTCGGGTAGCGGTCCGGGTCAAAGGGGAGCGACAGCTGGTCGATGAGAGTCTCGGCCAGCGACAGCTCCTGCTCGGAAACGTCAGCTGCCCCGGCGCCAAACTGCTCTCCCTCGCGCCGCAGGCTGTCCGGGTAATGCATGCGGTGGAGCACGATCGCGCCCGACTCGTAAGGTCGGATGAGGGCCAGATGAGGGGCCCGTCGCAGCATCATCGTGGCGATGGCCACCCGCTGCTGCCGACGCATCGCTTCCCACAACAGCCGGTACGGGATAAGCGCCCCCGCCTCCGGCTTCACCCAGTAGGCGTCGCCGATGTACACCGGGTCCATGTCGGCCAGCGGATGAAAGCTCGTGATGTGCACGACGGGTCGATCGCCCGACGCATACGGCTCACGCTCGACCACCACCAGCCGGCCGTCGCCCACATCGGCTGCCTTCTGGAGCTCGCCCGGATCCACCTCTCGAGCACAGACGGGGCAATACCGGCGGTATTGGATGCGTGATCGGCAGGACGCGTGAATGTAGTGTAGGGCTACCGTTTCGGGGTCCAGTGCACGATAGAGGGAGATCGGTATCGCGACGAGTCCGAAGCCCATGACCCCTCTAAAAAAGCTGCGCATGACGGTGCATCCTCCCGGCCTTAGAGTGACCGGGAGGACGCCCGTACACGAGCACAGTATTTGTCAGGAAGGGGAGGGAGCACCCATTTGGGTCTTCATCGGGGGGTTGGTCTCACGCCGGCCAAAGCGCCTTCCACCAAGGAGATCCTGGATGGTGCCGATGGCCTCCGGCGCCATGTCGACCAGACGGTCCAGAATGTCGTTGCCCTCCACGGACAGGACCCGGACCTGTTCTCCCCGCTGCACCAGAAACCCCACCGGCTGCACCGACACGCCGGCCCCGCTACCACCGCCAAATGGGCGTTCTCCACCGGCCGACGTCCGGTTCATATACTCGCCCCCGCCGGCAGCAAACCCCAGCGACACCCGTGAAAAGGGAATAATGGTGCTGCCATCGTCGGTGTGAACGGCTTCACCCATCACGGTGGTCACGTCGATCATGCCCTGAATGGAGGCCATGGCGGTCTCCATCAGACCCTCTATCGGATGAGGGGGGTGGGAGTGCCCGTCGGGGTGGTTTATGGCGTGCTCAGACTCGATTTCCATCTCGAATGGGCTCCTTTGGCAGTGAACTGCTGTGTGTCGTCCGCCGCTCAAGCGGGGAAAAGAATGCCGAGCGTGCGAAGCGTGCGCCATACTGCAACCATAATGTCAACCCCGCGCCACCGAAATATACCGACGGCCTCGCCCGTGATCCGAAACGGACCCCACGACGGAGCGACCGCGAGCGTAGCGTGGTCTACGCCTGTAAACCGGCAGGCCGCGATGGCGTTTAGCCATCCGACGGCCAGTGCCGTCTTGGCCGGATCCCCAAGCCCCACCTGGCCGACGAGGCGCACTTGCCGGATCACGCCTGTCGTCGCCACGGCGATTGCGACCGCCCGGTAGATCCGCACTCCGTGGGCCATGGATCCCAAGCTCGCGCCTGGGCCTGGCCCGACTCCTGATGAATGGGGCCCGCCTTCGTGCAGATGCTCCCACGCCAGCTGGAAGCTCTCGTGCACGCGGACCCTCCAAAAGAGGACGACGATCCGCATGACGCCCCATCCGTCAATGTCCGTCACAGACAACTCCACGTCGATTGGCGCGAGAAGCAAAAAAACGCCGGCCATCACCACGACCGCCCCCGCGACCACCATGCTGGTCAAAGGCGCCATTTGCTTGTCTGCTACCCCCGTGGTAGGGTCCGCCTCACGCTCCCCGACTATGTGACCGATTCCGCCTCTGGCGACCTCACGCCCGGCCGCGGCGGCAGATCCGCCAGGTCGTTCAGCCCGAACACTTCCAAGAAGTGGCGGGTGGTGCCATACAGAATAGGCCGTCCCGGTGCTTCCTTACGCCCGACCTCTTCGACGAGGCCGCGCCGGACTAGGGCTTCCAGCGCGTAGTCTGACTGGACCTGGCGCGCCTGCTCCACCTCCAGGCGGGTCACGGGCTGCTGATAGGCGACGACCGCCAATGACTCCCATAGGGCCAGTGAAAACGACTCCGGACCCCGCTCACCCTGCAGCCCCCGCACGAACTCGGTGTGCTCCGCGTCCAGAACCAGACGGGCCCCGCCGGCCGCCAGTCGGATCCGCCAGGGGAGTCCTACGAGCCGGGTGCCTAAATGGTCTAAGAGCCGGGCCAGTCCTTCGCGTCCGATGCCGAGCCAGGCCTCGAGCCGGTCAAAGGGCACCGGCTCGCCGGCAACGAACAGGATGGCCAGCAGTCGATCCCCCAGGAGGTTTCCCTGTTCGTCTGCGGGCTCCTGGCGGCATTCATTCATTCCCGATCCCCTCCCCCGCGTGTCTGGCGCCTCACCATAAGCGGCCCGAAGGGAACACTCTGGGTCAGTTCCACGCGCTCGCGCGCCCACAATGCCAGCAGGATGCTGAAGGTCTCTACCTGTCCCGACGTGCCCTGGCCCGCCACCAGCTCATCCCAGGTTCGGGTCTCGCGCCGTCGTCCGAGCCGCCGGACGAGGGCGAGTCCCCGCCGCCAGAGAGCCCGCGTGGGCACCACCAGGGCCGGCGGCGGCGGCTCTCGTCGGGGGCGTCCTGGCGGCCACGCCATGGCGAGGCGATAGGGCGTCGCGTCGCGCGGTACGCGCGGGGAAGGGTCCGGCCACCGGACCGGACCGCCCTCGCCGGGCGGAGTCTTTAGGTGGAGAGCTCGGAGCAGGAGAGCCGCCGGGCGGACCCAAGGCGCGGCTTCCAGCTCCGGGGGCGGGTCTGGCTCGGGCTCCGGCGCGGATCCCGGCAGCACCGACTGTCCCTTCCGGTGAAGCACCCAGGCGGCCTGAGGGAGGTCCTCGGCCACTTCGTCGACACTGTCGAGCTCCCGCCAGCGCACCCGACACTGCGCGACCATCTGATATGTGTCGATGCTCAGCGGATCGAGGCGCCGCGCACGAATGCGCGCGACGAGATCCTCGAGACTTCCCTTATAATGCGTGAGCGTTAATGTGAGGCCCATCGGCCGTTCCCCTCTTCATGCGTCTCATTCGTCCGGGTTCCCGACCGCCGAGGCGGAAAGCATTCGGTTCCAAGGTTCCCGCTGTACCGGAAGCGGCCTCACGAGCCGTGCTCCCGTAAAGCGCCTTCCCCCCCTCAGATCAGGTCCACCTCCGGAGACCACCGGTGGCCTGCGGTGCGAGGTTCCGCGCCTCCTCCCGGTCTCGGTCGATCCCGCACCCCCCACGCTGCATACCGAAAGGCCCGTTCGCATAAGGGCAGGGCTTTTGGGACGAGGCCGCAGACCGATGGGGTCATGGCGGGGCGAATGGAGGAAGCGCGGGACGACACCCCGGGGGGCCCGTGCCAGGCGGTCTTGTCCGTCAGCATGCGGCGACAGACGCCCCATCGGCCCTGGATCGCCAAAGAGGTCAGAGGCGGAACATGCCGCGCAGCCAGCAGGCTTCGACCGCGATGTCCGACGCCGTGTTCGCCCCCGTGAGAGCGGGTGCGAGAAGTCCGTACGCGCGACGGAGGCGCCGATGCTGGCGAGCCGGGCCTCACTGACTTGCGCTGCACAAACCCGGATGTTGGCGGCTCGGAAATGAGTGCCGGTCGCACCGGCCGTGGGGGGCGCGCACCTCCGCGCCTTCTGCCGACCGGGCGCTCGGCACGGGTCCTCCGAAGCGCCCCCGCACCGGTCGCCAGCCCGGCGGGCATGAGCACTCTTCCATCTATCGCGGTGCGTACACGACGCGACTTGGCCGCTCAGGCCGGGCTCCTTCGCCCATACTGTCCGTTTCATTCGGACAGGATCTCACGGAGGCCGGCGCACGCCGGTGCAAGAGGCCACCGGACCGAACCCTCCGCCCCCCGTCTCAAGGCGCCCCCCACAGGAACCCGGCAGCGCGCAGGAGCGTGTTCAGCACCCATTGTCGCGCTGGGTCTAACACGTCTATCAGAAACGGGGTAAACAGGAGCACGATCAGGATCAGGAGGCCGAAGCGCTCAAGGGCGTAATAGCGTCGCAGCCAGGAGGGGGGCAGCACTCCGGCCACCACCCGGGATCCGTCCAGCGGCGGCACCGGGATGAGATTAAACACGCCAAAGGCCACGTTTAAGACCGTCGCGTACTCCAGGATCTGGAACACGTAGTAGCCGAGTCCCGGGGAACGGGGGACCCCAGCGTGCACCTGCCAGTAGGTAATGGCCACGGCACCCATGAACGCCATCACGAAGTTGGCAGCCGGACCCGCCAGCCCCACCAGCATCATATCCCGCTGGGGACGCCGGAAATACCGGGGATCGATAGGAACCGGCTTCGCCCACCCAAACCCAATCAAGAGTAGGGCAGCGAGTCCGAACCAGTCGATATGCGCCCACGGCTCCGGTGACAGCCGCCCCGCCCGTTGGGCCGTCGGGTCTCCCAGGCGAAAGGCCACCAGGCCGTGGGCATACTCATGAAAGGTCATCGCCACCAGGACCCCCGGCAGCGCCAGGAGGAGTTGCCTCCAGTCTAGGAAGGCCACGGCGCGGCTCTATCGCGGGCATGCACCTCATCCCACCGCAGTCCTTCCACCCAGACCGACGACGTTCCGTCCTCGACCGCCACCACGGCCGGAACCGGCACCCGGTTGTACTGGGAGGCCATGACATACCCATACGCACCCGTGTCGAGAACCACCAGTAAATCATCGGGCTCGAGGGGCGGCAGGACCGCGTCCTCCACGAGCAGGTCGCCGCTCTCACAGTAGCGGCCGGCGATGGTGACGGGAGCCGGTGCGCCGGAGGCCATGTGGACCGGCAGTGCGCGATACCGAGCTTCGTACAGGGCCGGACGGATATTGTCGCCCATCCCACCGTCTACCACCACGTACATGGTCCCGTCGCCCGCTCGCTTCACCACCCCGACCCGGTACAGGGTGACACCCGCCTGGGCCACGACGGAACGCCCAGGCTCTACCGCCCAGATCGGGACGCGCTCGCCTGGCGGGGTGCCCCGCGTCACGATACCGGAGAAAGCATCCGCCAGCTCCTGGGGGGTGGGCGCCTCCTCCCCGGAGTCGGAAATGCCGAGTCCTCCCCCGAGGTCCAGGTAGCGCGGCCAGAACTGATAGCGGGTATGCATGGCGCGCGCAAATGCCATCATGTGCTCCGCCGTTTCCTCGTAGGGCCGAGACTCCAAAATCTGGGACCCGATATGGGCGTGGTACCCGGTGAGACGCACATGGGGCAGACGGAGAGCCCGTCCCACCGCCGCCTCGGCGGCCCCGCCCTCGAGGGGCCAGCCGAATTTGCTCTTCACGTGACCCGTGGTGATGTAACGGTGCGTGTGCGGGTCCACACCGGGAGTGAGGCGGAGCCAGACCTCGACGCTCCGGCCCGCTTCCGCCGCGAGGCGGTCCCAGCGCACCAGCTCCTCGTCACTGTCCGCTACCACCCGTCCGACTCCCGCGGCCAGCGCGATCCGCATTTCGGCGATCGTTTTCAGATTGCCGTGAAAGGTGATCCGGGACGGAGGCATCCCCGCTGCCAGGGCCGTTAGGAGCTCGCCACCAGACACCACATCGAGCCCGACGCCCGCGCTCTGGAGAAGGGGAATCAGGGCCCGGCATAAAAAGGCCTTGCCGGCAAAATACACTTCATTCGGCGCGGGCACTGCCGCCGTCCAGGCGTTGAGTCGGGCCCTTATGGTCGCGACGTCCATCAGGTAGAGGGGGGTTCCGTAGCGGGCTGCCAGACGGGGAAGCGAAACCCCCCCGAGGGTCAGCACGCCCTCGTTGTCACGGATCAGGGTGTCGGCCATGGGCTCACCACTCCAAAAAAGCGCTCCGGCCACCGCCGGAGCTTACATAGTTACGGTCCGAGGCTAGCATGTGTGATTTCGCGGGTCAACCGGGGTCTCCCTGCCTCGGCGGCCACGGGTTTATCAGATGCACCGTAAAACTCCCCCGTTCAGGGCGGAGATAGATAGGGCTGACCAGGGGTCAATCCGGGGTCCCCTGTTGACGAAAGCTCCCTCCGCCTACCCCACGCGAGTTAAGGTGCGGGTTTGCGGGATCGCTCCCCGAATTTCCTGGCTTAAGGAGCTCCGCGCCGGCGCCGATGGCCCGAGACGTCTTACGCCCTTCTCCCCCGGGCGTCACTTGGGGTCGTTCCGGCCCGATCTTCCGAAAATCCAGAATTTTGGGATAGGGGTTTTGTGAGGCCCCGCTTCGCGATGACGACCGCGGCATTGGGGTCCGCGTGATCCCGCTGTCTACCGCGTTGACAGACAGATTCGGCCCGATACGTCGGGGGATGAATGGGCCGGCCGCGCATTCCTGCGAACCAAGGGAGGCGAGACCGGGATGCCCCGCTGGCCCTGACGGAGGGCTCTAGCGCGCCTCGCTCCACGGAGGATAAAATGGCCCGATGGAGAGCGGCTTTGGCGTTCTTCCGTTCGGCAGAAACCGTCCAGCTGCGTCGCGCTGCCCCTTCGGGGTTTCGGCATGGTGGCCAGGTTAAGATCCTCGAAGACATCGCGATCCATGGATCCATGGTGTCCTGAACAACCAACTGATGACTCGATTGATAGGCGGGCAACCGGTTCTTTCGGAAGCTGGGACGTCGTCCGCAAATCAAGCGGATACCCGGCCGGCCAGCCGTGTGGTTGACCTCAGACTTATTCACCTTCAGGCCGCAGAGCGAGGCGGTACCCCGGGGACACGCCAGCCTACCCCCTTCAGGTCGAGACCGACAACTTTCCGGTGGGCCTCATTCCGTGGGTCGCGACCGCCCCCAGGCTGTCCTCGCTTCGCTGCACATGGCGGTGGAGAGCGGCCACGGGTGGCTATCGTGGGCCGCCGCGGATCCCGCCGTGATGAAGCCCGACCAGACCCCCTCGATACGCCGACGGAGCCGGTCGCCGACGACGGGCGCCGCTCGCCCCGCGGATGCTACCGTGGCGTCGCGACGCCCTTAAAGACCTCCGATGGGCCGGTCTTTGATCGCGGGTTGCTGCCGAAGGCCCGGACTCCACCGGCCCGACACCAACGGACAAAGAGGGTCGCAGACCCGCCGCAGAGCTCAGCAGAGCGCCACGCGCTATCAACCGTCC
>JAKATP010000109.1 GCA_021818685.1 Bacillota bacterium
GGGGTGTCGCTTGTCACGCCCGGTGCGTCGGATAATCTGGGAGGTAAACGCGAGATGACTCCTGTTGGGAGACACGATTCCGGACGCGGCGAGACACCACCTGACGGCCGCCGAAGAGGTGACCCCGGTGCAGATGGGAGGAATTTTGGACAGGCCCCACCTTTAGGGCCAGGTGATCACGCCGGCGTATACACTGACAGCGGCGATGGTGGCGGAACGGAGGTGGCGGTCCCTCGCCACAGCGGGTGACCCCGGTAACGTTTCCGGTCAACATCAACCCCGCTCCCTATGCGCTGAAAGCGTCCTTCGGGCAGTGCGCTGTCATCGCCGGCCGGCTTTTCGTGAGCGTCCTCATCGTGCTGCCGGTCGGTTCCGTCTGGGAGAGTATGGGGGGCAGTCCCCCGGCGGGCGACCGTGCACGTGCGTGAGTGGGCGGCACGACCTATCGACGCGTTTTGACCATCTGGCGGCCATCGCGCAGGGACGTTGGGTGCGGCGAAGGGACGAGACAAACCATGGCGACACCGGGCTGGATTATCGGGGCAGCGGTGGTGGCGGCCGTGCTCTTTTTCTTAATGAACTACGTGATGTTCCGCGTCGGTCACCGGCTTGACGAGCGCTTTAGGAAGGACGATCTGGGTAATGAGCGGCCGCCGGATGACGAGGGCCATTAACGATGCCCCCCGGGGCGTCTGCCCGGCCCTCCGCCAGGAGGCGTCCCACCAGTTCGAGCAGGGCCGACGGACGGTACGGCTTGCGGAGCAGGGCTTGATAGCTTGCCGGGGGCGGAAATCGCACCTCGCCACGCACCGCACCGGTGGCGAGGATAGCCGGAACGGTCTGGAAGCGGGGCATGCGCCGCACCGCCTTCAAGAAGGCGCTCCCGGACGCATCCTGAAGGGTCAGGTCGACGACCATAATGCGGACCGCCGCGCCGGCTTGCCCTTCCAGTAGGGACAGGGCTTGGCCGACCGTCTCGACGGCCACCACCTCGTAGCCGGCCTCACGGAGGATCTCCGCCATCACCAAACGAATGCCCGCGTCGTCCTCAAGCATCAGCACGCACGCCAAACCCATCACCCCCGGCTCGACCTCACAGCGGCGTTTTCGACCTGAGTCTACCAGGTGTTGAGCCTGTCATAAGAAAACGTGAGGATGTGACGGAATCAGATCTGGTGAAACGACGCCGGCCACCGGGCCGCGACCCGATGTGCGACCTCTTCCAGGAGGGCACACTCTTCGGCACCAAAACGGTCCGTCTCCGGGCTGTCGACGTCGATGACACCGAAGACCCGGGATCCGCTCATGATCGGCACGACGATCTCCGAGCGGGAGGCGCTGTCACAGGCGATGTGGCCGGGGAACGAATGCACGTCGGGCACGATGAGAGGCCTTCCGTCCCGGGCGGCGGTGCCCACCACGCCCTGGCCCACGGCGATGCGCGTGCACGCCACCTTGCCCTGAAAGGGTCCGACGATGAGTTCCTCCCCGGACTCTGCCATGACATAGAAGCCAGTCCAGTTGACGCGGCCGAGCGCCTCGTGGAGGACGGAGGCCAGGTTGGCGAGAGTCGCCACCCAGTTGGATTCCCCGGCCATGAGCCCATCCACATACAGGAGGACCGTTGGTGGGTCCGCCTGCAGTAAGTTGACCGGTTCCAGCTCCAAAAGACCCGCCTCCCCGCTCGACGACTGTGGTGTGTCCCGGTTAAAGCATATCGCTTTCCGCCCTGAGCTCACAGTCGAGTCGCCCGTGAGCTGCGAGCGGCTCTGTTAGACTCGGAGAGACGTGACGCTGCACGGACAGCGGGCGAGGAGCACAGGGGAAGTGGGGCGAGGAGCTTGCGGCTTTCAAATGTACGCGTCGGGGACCAGAACCGCGTGGCGATTTGGGAGGACGGGTACCGATTGGTGGCCGACGAGGTCGACGGCCGTCGTCTTGTCGATCTCGACGACCTGTGGGCCATCTGGGACGGGGGACCGGACATGCCCGGGAGTCTCCGGCACGCTTTCGACGAGGCCCGGCCGGTGGAGGAGGGTGCTCTGACCTTGCGGGCCTCCTCCCTCCGTCCGGAAAAGGTCCTGTGCATCGGGCGCAACTACCGCGCCCATGCAGCCGAAACCGGATCGGACGTGCCCACCGTTCCGATTGTTTTCAACAAGTTTCCCAGTACCCTCACGGCTTCGGGGGCCACGGTGCCACACCCCCCGGCCACGGAGCAGCTTGACTATGAAGGCGAATTGGTGGTCGTGATGGGGCGACGGGCCTTTAACGTTCGCGCGGCCGACGCCCTGTCGTACGTGGCGGGCTATACCGTCGGCAACGATCTCTCGGCGCGTGACCTTCAGAATCGAACAAGCCAGTGGCTCCTGGGGAAGAGTCTTCCCGCTTTTGGGCCCATCGGGCCCGTCGTGGTAACCCGCGACGAGCTGCCGGATCCGGCCGGTCTCGATTTGGCACTGTATCGAAACGGGGAGCGGGTGCAGCACGCGTCCACGGATCTGATGGTGTTTGACGTGCCGACCCTCATCGAGTACATCTCCCACATCCTTCCGCTTCGACCCGGCGATGTCATCTTTACCGGCACGCCTGACGGTGTGATTCTCGGAAAGCCCGTCGGCGAGCGGCGCTGGCTCCAGCCGGGTGACCGTCTTGAGGTCACGATCGAGCGCATCGGCACCCTCGTAACCCTCATCGGCGAGCCGGGTCTTCCGGCGGGGGAGGCGTTGTAGTGGCCACGGACCCTGTCCGTTGGGGTATTCTCGGCACGGCCAACATCGCCCGCGCGTCGTTTTTGCCCGGACTGCGAGCGGCCGGCGGGAGTGCGTACGCGGTGGCGGGCCGTGACCCTGCCCGGACGGCCGCGTACGCGGCCGAGCAGCAGATAGAGCGAGTGTTCTCCGACTACGAGGCCCTCATTGCGGATCCACGGGTAGAGGCCGTTTACGTGCCGTTGCCGAACAGTCTTCACCTCACATGGGCAGTGAAGGCCCTGGAGGCGAAAAAACCTGTCCTATGCGAGAAGCCGCTCGGACTCGACGCGGCTCAGGTGGAAGCGATGACGGCGGCGTCGGCCCGGACCGGGGTGCCCCTGTGGGAGGCCTTTGTGTTTATGTTCCGGCCGCACTTTGAGACGGTGTCGGGCTGGATTCGCGACGGGGCCATCGGCCCGATCCGCGAAGTCGACTCGCGCTTCAGTTTCCGCTTGCGTCATACCGCCAATATCCGGCTCCGACCCGAGCTTGGCGGGGGCGCCCTGTACGACGTGGGCTGCTATCCGGTTCACCTGGCGTCTCTCCTTTTTGGGGAGCCGGGAGATGCGGCGGCCGTCTTGGTGGTCCGACACACGGGTGGCGTGGATGAGACGATCTCCGGTTCGGTGGCCTTCGGCGCGCGCCGGCTCCTGTTCTCGGCCAGTCTGAACGGACCGTCCGACACCTTTACACGGATCCAGGGGGAGAACGGCGCCATCACGATGACGAATCCTTTTCACCCTGGTGATGGTGACCAGATCACGCTGACGCGGGGACCGGAAGGGGAGACGACGGTCGTGTCAGCCGGCGACCATCTGCCGTCCTTTGCCGCCCACATTGCCCACATCGGCCGCGTGGTGCGCGGCGAGGAGGCGCCGTGCCTGACAGCCGCCGAGACGTCGGCCGCGACCTCGGTCACCCTCGACGTGATCCGCCGGGCCGGTGGTCTTTCCTAAAACGCGCTCTCCTCAGGAAACGCTTCAAAAAAGGCCGCCTGGGAGCGGCCTTTTTTCGTGGGCAAAATTCCCCGGATAGCAGACTTCCGCGCCACGCACCCTGTCTAGACGAGAAGCGGCGACGTGTCGGCGCCGCCCCGGGGCCGTGCGTCACCGCCGGACAGCGGCACGTTTGGCCACGTTCCCGAAAGCGACAAGGGGGAATGACCATGGGGACCAGGAGGGCTTCGCGGGGCGCCCAGATTCTATGCGGTCTCGCGCTCGCCGGTCTTTTGGCTGGCTGCGGCGCGGCCGCCGGACCGAGTCCCAACGCCGGTGGCCCGACAGCAGGCAAGACGATCCCGGGGGGGCCAGGGGCACCCAACCAATCGGGGGTCTACCATGCCGGCCGGCGGGTCGCCAGGAAGACGGATCGGTCCGCGCGGAGTGCTGCCCGCGCGGCCAAGGGGGCACAGGCCGGCAAGTCCGCCGGTCGCGTATACCGAGGCCTCGCCGGTTCCGCACGCAAGACGGCGCAGAAAACCGGCGGATCGGCCACCCGGGCGGGACACTCCCTCAAAAACATGGGGACCGGAGCGCCGGCGAAAAGCTCGGCGCCGGCGTCCACGGGAAGCCACACTCCGGCAACCGGCGGGGCCAAAAACTCTAACCGTACGCACCGCCGGACGCCGAAGAATTCTCGCATGGGTGCGAGTTCGAAGGTTCGGCGTGCGGCTACCCATCGTCATGGCAGCTGGATTTTCTCCTCATCGTCGGTGGCGCCCATGAGCCTTACTACCCTGCCCCCACTCCCTTATGTGCAGAAACTGAACCCGTGGCTCAAACACGCGCACCAGATCTCCAGCTTCATTCCCGGCATGGGGTATCACTGGGCCACGCCCTATCCGGGTCTGGTGCTGATGACCAATCAGGCAGGAGCCGTAACGGCGGTCGAGGCGTCGTTCCCCCAAAAGCTCGGCCAGTTCAGCTGGTGGGACCCCCCGACGACCCAGCCGAACGGCGGCATCGCCTTCAACAGCGAGCATCTCTACTTCGTGACGCCATCCAGCATCACCCCGACCATGACCTCGAAAACGAGCGACCTCGGTTCTTGGAGCGCGTTCCGCGCCGTGAACACACGCCTCGCGTCGTATGTGCGGGAACCGTCCCCACTCTTCGGCTTCACCGTTTACGGTCCCCCAGTGGGTCCGGGCATCAAGGTGCTGGTGAACAAGACCGGGATAGTGAGCGGGTTTGTGGTGGAGGAACCGGCCGTGGACGGGCACTATCCAGGCTACTATCCGGCTCGGAGACGGGCTCTTTTCTCGAGGGAGTTCGGACACGCCTATGACAGCGTGCTCCTCCTGACCCCCGTCAAGCAAGCCACCCCTTGAGTCTTCTTGTCACCGCGGTCTGGCTCCGGTAGACTATAGGCCTTTCGTCGACGCCCCCGGAGGATTCGCCTTCGGGGGCGATGGGCTGTGCCGCCATGCGAGCGAATACACGCAGGACAGATCCTGAGGGAGGCGAGCCGTATTTCACCCGACCGCGAATCCGCCTCGCTAGCGTTGGAACAGGAGCTGCTGGATGAGTTTTTGGCGTGGGCGGGACCGGAGCACGAGCGGCGCCGGCGTCGGGCCGACCAGGCCCGTGAACGAGCGCTCAGAGCCAACGACGAGGCGACCTGGCAGCATGCCGAGATCGTGGAGCAGAGTTATGCCCAGTTGGATGACATGCTGCACGGGGGCGAGCCGTACTTTGCCCGTGTCCGGGGACGGCTTCGCGATGCGGGCGGCGATCTATTCCTGCTCGACGTCCGGGTGCACAAGTACGCCCGCTCGGAAGCGTTCGTGCATCGCGGCGACGAGATGCTGGCCATAAGCCACCTCACGGCCCTCGCCGACCTGGTGCGCAATCCGGCGGAGAGGCGGGTACGTCTCACCCTGTCGGAAACGGATCTGATGCGCTGGCCCGAGCTCCGGGACGGATTTCTCGAGGTGCTGGAGGCCGATGTCGAAGACGTGGAACTGGAGGGTGGTCGGGTCGTCCGGGTGGCGCCCAGATACGGGGCGGTGTTCGAAGATCGCGTAAAGCGGCGATTGCAGGAAAGCGCCCGTCCGGGGCTCGACATCCTGGCGGACGTGCTGGACCGCCGCCAGAACGAGGCGATTAACGATCGCGACCCGCGATTCCGGCTGACTGTGCTGGATGGGCCAGCCGGTACCGGCAAGACCGTGGTGGCGGCGCATCGGGTGGCCGTGCTGGCCCCGCCTGGAAGCCCAGGGATCTATCTGACCCCGAGCGCCACACTCCGCGACTACGTAGGGCCGGCTCTGCCGCGGCTCGGGTTGGAGCGGAGTCGGGTGCGGGTGGTGAGCCTGCCGGATCTGGCACGCTTGTTCTGGCCGGCGCTCGACGATGTGTCCTGGGCCGGCGGGCGCTTTCTCGTGTCGCTGGGTCGGCTCGAGGGGGCGGTGCGGGAGGAGATGCGGGCGTCGGAGGAGGTCCGCCTGGCACCGCTATTGGCGGCGGTGGACCAGGCGGTGCGGCTGGCCGACGCCGCCCACCCTGAACCCGGCACCCGGGCAGGCGTGGCGCTCGGCTGGATCCGGCGCTGGCGGACCGAGGGCCGGTACGATCACCCGGAAACGCTGGTCGAGCAGTATGCCACCCTGCGCGAGGCCCTCCCCGCACTACCGCGGCTTCCGGCCGTGAGTCCAAGCCGGGGGCCTGCGGTTGAGAGCCTCTTTCGGCGGTCGATGCGGCGTCTAAAGCTTCCCGTAGGCTTGCATCCCGTCGGACTCGTGATGCTGGCTGCCATTCTCGAACGACCATGGCCGGGCGAACGACCGGCCTGGGTGATTGTGGACGAAGCCCAGGCTTTCCCGCCCGGCCTTTACGAGGCGCTCGGCCGCCTCGTCGATCCGACGGCACCGGTGGTGCTGGCAGGCGATCTCATGCAGCGCGGCTTCGAACAGGGTCTGTCGTCCTGGGACGAGGCCCGGGCCGCCCTGCAGATCCGCAAGGGGGCCGTGCAAACGCTCTGGCTCGGGCGCAACTACCGGGTGCCACCGCACATCCACCGCGTGGCCGAGCGCCTCCGACGCGCACTCGATCCCGAGGCGCCAGAAAGCGAAAGTGTCCCGTGGCATCCGGTGCCGGGGGAAGTGCGGGTGAGCGGACTCTTGCCCGGCGAGCGCCTTCAGGAGCGGGTCCGACACCTCATCGACCGGGCCCGCACGGACGGCGTGTCCGCCATCGCCGTGCTGGCCCAGGACGACCAGGCGGCCTCCCATCTCGAGGAAGCCCTCCAGGATCGGGGGCCGGTGACACGACTTGACGGCCGCGCGCCGTACCGCGGCGGTCTGACGGTGGGCACCATGGAAACCGCCCGCGGCCTCGAATTTGACTGGGTCGTGCTGGCCGGAGTCGCCCAGACGGCGTATCCCGGCGAAGCCGTGGGGGCCGAACGTCTGTACACGGCCATGACCCGCGCGCGCCGCGCCGTGCATCTGGTGCTGGAATCCGACGAGCCCGCCTCCCCCTGGATTGCCCGCATCGTGGAGCGCGAGGCGGCCCGATAGAGGCCAGTCTCGGGGCAAGACGAGAAATGGCGTCGATCTCTTCGTTCCCGAGACATCAGGTGCCCGAGAGGAGGTTTCCCGGCACCGGCTGGATGAGGACGCGGAGGCCCTCAGCTTCCCTTACCAGATGAACGGCGTGGCGCCCATCCACTCCGAATGCCAGGAGGGCCGAGCGCGATGGCGAGGAGATCCGCGAAACCCCGATGTCCTCCTCCAGTAGGCGAGGGAGGCGGCAAGCTCCACGGCTCTCGGACGGAAGCTAGCGCTCACAGGTAAGTGGAGGGCATCGGGGTATAGACCGCCTTCGGTGCGGAAAGTCATGGCAGCGACCATGACCGGCCCCGTGGTCGCACGGAGCTCCGGCCGGGCCTAAAGGCCGCCGAGACCGTTCCCCTTTTCATCGTCTTTTGTTTCCGACCGCCGCAGCGGTCGGTTGCCGACTCAAAGGTTCCTGCTTCACAGCAGCTGGTTTCACCAGGCCGTTCTCCTGGCCAGAGCCTTCTGCTCCACAGGCGTTTAGCGTCTCCGGGGAACTCCCGGCGACCAGCGACGCAAGGTTTCGCGCCGCGTTCAGGTCCCGGTCGATCTCCAGCCCACACGCTTCACACCGGAAAACCCGGTCGCCCAGCGGCATCTCGTCCTGGATATGGCCGCAGGCCGAGCAGGTCTTCGTGGATGGGTAGAAGCGCGGCGCGACGACCAGTTGGGACCCGTACCACTGGGTCTTGTACTCCAGCATCCGCCGGAACTCCGACCACCCGGCGTCCGCAATGGACCGCGCCAGCGAGTGGTTGCGGATCATGCCGCGCACGGAGAGGTCTTCGACCACGATGACCGACTTGGTTTTCGCCAGGTCCGTGGTCGCCTTGTGCAAAAAGTCCGTGCGCCGACAACCGATGCGCCGGTGCAGCCGAGCCAGCCCGACCGCCGACTTCCGCCGATTGCGGGAGCCTCGCTGCTTGCGGCTGTGCAGCCGCTGGCGGTGACGCAGGCGGCGCAGCGCGTTCGCCAAGGGCTTGGGGGATTCGAGCCGCGCCCCATCGGAGAGCACCGCCAAGGACTTGAGACCCAGGTCGACGCCCACCACGGGTCCTTCTACGGGCTGTGGGTCATCACGCTCCACCTCCACGGTCAAGGATACGGACCAGCGATCCGCCTCCCGGCTCACCGTGGCCGAGAGGATGCGGCCCCGGAACTTCGTGGCGGCTTCCTGGGTCCGCACGCAGCCGATCCGTGGCAGCGTGACCGAACGCGGGTGTACCGTGATGCGGCCGGTGAGCCGGAAGGAATCCCGCCGCCCATGCTGACGACGAAAGCGCGGGAACCCGATGCGGCGGCCCGCCTGGCGCCCGCGCCAGAAATTGGCGAAAGCGCGGTCCAGGTCCCGCAGGGCCTCCTGTCCGCAGCACTTGGACACTCCATAGACCCAGGACCGCCGCGCCTTCTCTGCATTCCAGAAACGATGCAGTTCCGCTGCGTGCGGCACGG
>JAKATP010000110.1 GCA_021818685.1 Bacillota bacterium
GACGACCACCAGCGGCAGGCCGCTTGCCGCCAGCACCCGAAGCGCCGGAACGGCGTAGTCGGGTGTGCCCATGAAGACCACCCCACCCGCGGTCGTGCGGGTGGCGTCCGACCTCACATCCGTGTCAACACGTCCCTCCGTACGTCCCCCGCCACCGTCCCGCGTGATGAAGCCTCACCGACCATCATAACGGAGCCGGTGCCCGCCGTCGTTAGAGCATGTTTTGCGGGTCCACCGTGATGCTGAGGCGGGGTTCCTCCGCCTGCAGATGCTCGCCAATCAGAAGCAGTGACGCCAGCGTCTTGGACTTCACCAACACGTGGTAGCGATAGCGGCCCCGCAGCCGTTCGAGCGGCGCGGGAGCGGGCCCCAGCACGGTCACGTCCGGCCCCGCAGCCGCCGTCGCCGCCCACGCGGCCAACGCACGTGCCTCGTCCTCAGCGGCTGCCGCTGCTTCGACCAGCATCAGCGACCCGAATGGTGGATAGGAGAGCGCCTCGCGAAACGGAGCCTCCAGGGCGTAGAAGTGCCCGAAGTCCTGCCGGGCCGCTGCCGTGATGGCGTAATGCTCAGGATTATAGGTCTGGATCACCACCGTACCGGGCCGCTCTCCTCGACCGGCGCGCCCGGCCGCCTGGGTAATGAGCTGAAACGCGCGCTCGGCTGCCCGGAAGTCCGGCAAGGTGAGCGTGATATCCGCGGCCACGATGCCGACCAAAGTCACATAGGGCCAGTCCATCCCCTTGGCCACCATCTGCGTCCCCACCAGGATGTCCGCGTCCCCCGCCCGGAACGCATCAAACAAGGCTTGGTGACTACCCCGGAAGCGCAGGGTGTCGGCGTCCGCGCGCAAGGTCCGCGCCGCCGGCCACAGGCGGCGGACCTCTTCCTCCACCTGCTCCGTGCCCACGCCAAAGCTGCGGATGCGTGAGGACCCGCAGCCCGGACATACCGCCGGCAAGGGCTCTTCATGAAAGCAGTAGTGGCAGACGAGGGCGCCCCGCCCCCGGTGAACGGTAAGGCTTACCGCGCACTGGGGACATTTCACCGATAGGCCGCAGTCCCGGCAGACCACACTGGTGGCATATCCCCGCCGGTTCAAAAACAGGACGGCCTGCTCGCGCCGGAGCAGCGTCTCCCCGATGGCCCGCTTCAGCGGACGACTGAACATTTCGCGGTGGCCGTCCGCCAGCTCCTGCCGCATGTCCACGATGACGGGTTCCGGCAGTGCCTGGGCGGTAGCCCGGTTCGGCAGCCGCAAGAAGCCTGTCTCGCCCGTCCGGGCGCGATGCGCGCTCTCAAGACTCGGGGTGGCCGTCCCCAACACCAGCTGTGCGCCGTTCAACCGCGCCCGCTCCCGCGCCACCTCCCGCGCGTGATAGCGGGGGTGCTCCTCCTGCTTGTAGCTTGGCTCATGCTCCTCGTCCACGATGAGAAGGCCGAGAGCGGGGCAGGGAGCAAAGACGGCGGAGCGGGGCCCGAGCACGACCCCCGCGGCGCCGCGCCGCACGCGATACCATTCCTCCACTCGTGTCGACTCCGCCATCGCACTGTGAAAGATGGCCACGCGTCCCGCAAATCGGGCGTAATAGCGGGATCGCATCTCCTCGGTGAGCGAAATTTCCGGCAGGAGCACGATGGCCTGGCGTCCTTCCGCCAACGTCGCGGCAATGAGTTCGAGGTACACTTCGGTCTTACCAGACCCGGTGACGCCCTCCAGGAGCCATTCCGCACCGGGCGCCCCCGCTCTCACCGCACGCACCGCCGCCGTCTGTTCGGGGGTGAGGGCCACACGGGCCGGGGGGAGGGGCGGGAGGGCAGGTTCACCACGGCGGAGGTGGCCCGCCGCCTCCAGCTCGCGGAGGACGGCCGCGCTGGCGCCCGTCTGGGCCCGGGCGCGGCTCGCATCCACGCCTGGTTCGACGCGTGCACACTCAAACAGAGCCCGCCGGCGCGAACCTCGGGCCGGGCCGGCCCCCACGGCATAGAGGCCGGGCAAGGGCGGGGCCTGAAGACGACGCACCGGAGCCGGCACCAGAGCCCGCAAAGCCTGGCTCAGGTGACAAGCCCACCGGTCGCGTATAAAAAAGGCGAGCGCGAGGAGATCTTCGGGCAGCACCGGTTCCCGGTCCAGGACCGCCGTGATGGGCCTTAGGGCCGTGGCGGGAGTGTCCGCGGCCAGGGCCGCATCCGTGGCCACTACCACCCCCACCGCTTCACGCGACCCGAGCGGCACGCGGACACGCGCACCGACAGGCACGACGGTGCCATCCGTGGGCCAGGCGTAGGTGAACGGACGGTCAAGCCCCCGCGCCACGCGGTCAATCACGACTAGAGCCGTCCGCACGGGCGCGGGTTCTCCCTTCTCAGTCGGGTTCAGGTTGTGAAGAGCCGCTCCACCGCGTCGAGCAGGATCTGGGCGGCGGCAGTCTTGTCCCCCACCACCGGTTCCTCGGTCCCGGTCCGCGACAGGAGCACCCCCTGCACATCACCCGGGCCGAACCCCCGCTCGTAGCCTACCTGGTTCGCCAGCAGGAGATCCACCCCTTTTTGGCGGAGCTTCTCGCGGCCGCGTTCAGCGACATCGCTCGTCTCGGCCGCAAATCCCACCAGGATCTGACCGGGCCGCGCACGCTCGTGGCCGAGCCGCGCCAGGATGTCGGGGTTTGGCACCATCTCCCAGTGCATCGCCGTTTCCTGCTTCTTGACCTTTTCGGACTGGCGTGTCTTCGGCCGCCAATCCGATACGGCAGCGGTGGCGATGATGACGTCCACGTCCGATGCGCATCTGAACACCGCCGCTTCCATCTCAAGCGCCGACGTGACGGCAACGGTATCCACCCCGTCGGGTACGGGTACTGAGAGTGGTCCATGCACCAGGGTGACCCGGGCTCCCCGGTTTCTCGCCGCCTTCGCGACGGCCGTGCCCATGGAACCCGAGCTCGGATTGCTCAAAAACCGCACGGGATCAAAGAACTCACGGGTGGGGCCAGCCGTGATGAGCAGTGACCGGCCTGCGAGGGTCTTCGGAGTCGCGAGCCACTCGATCCGGTCGTGGATGCGCGCGGCTTCGCTCATGCGCCCGCGGCCCGCAAGCCCGGACGCCAGCCGTCCCTCCTCCGGACCGATGAAGACCACGCCATCGGCGCGCAGACGCTCCACGTGCCGCTTGACGGCCGGGTGACTCCACATTTCCGCTTCCATGGCCGGCGCCAATAGCACCGGTGCACGCAGCCCCAGATAGACGGCGGTCAGCATGTCGTCTGCCCTACCCTCCGCCATCCGGGCGATAAGGTCAGCCGTCGCCGGAGCCACAACCATCAACGCGGCGGTGCGTGCGAGGGTCACGTGAGAGATGGGACCGAGCGGCTCATCCCCCACCTCGACCGAGACGGGACGGTGCGTGAGCGCGGCAAACGTACGGGGGCTCACAAAGCGAGTCGCCTCACGGGTGAGGCAGATAAACACCTCATGGCCGTCCTGGGTCAGGCGGCTTGCCAGTTCGCACGACTTATAGGCAGCGATTCCGGCCCCGACGCCCAGGACCAGCCGCATGTTACTTGGTGCCCACCGGGGGCAGGATGATGTCGAGCCGCCCCTCCGCGATCTCCTCCAGCGCAATGGTGACGGGCTTCATTCCCTGCGCCTCCACCAGGGGCATGGCGCCGTCCATGAGTTCGCGCGCTCGCTTGGCGGCTGCGACCACGAGCGCATACTTGCTATCGACCCGCCGGGTCAGTTCATCCAGGGAAGGCTTTAGCATCAGTGCGCTCCTTCTGCGGGTTCGTCCTCTTCGTCGTGATCGTCCTCGTCCTGCACAACCGTCTCCCGGTTGAGTCTGTTGGCCACCGTCTCTGGCTGCACGGCCGACAAGACCACATGATCGCTGTCAGTGATGATGACGGCGCGCGTGCGCCGTCCGTATGTCGCATCGATCAGGACCCCGCGGTCGCGGGCTTCGGTAATAATGCGCTTGATGGGCGCCGAGTCGGGACTCACGATGGCGACGATGCGATTGGCCGAAACGATGTTGCCGAATCCGATGTTCACCAGCTTGATGTCCACACGACCACTCCCGACCGACATGAGAGCCGAATGAGAAATCTGGCTCCGGCTCTACCTTTCTGCTATGGTACGGAAGAGCTTGGACGGTGTCAATTTAGCCCCGGACGGCCTTTTCGGAGGGAATCACTCGCATGCTGACGCTGGTCCAATGGACATCGACCCTGCTGGCTCATCTGGGCGTCCTGGCCATCTACATCGTGCTGGCTGCCGAAGCGCTCGGCATCCCAGCTCCGTCCGAGATTGTGCTCCTCCTGTCGGGACTACTCGTCGCCGAGGGACGGATGGGTTTCGCCCCTGCCGTGGCGACCGGTGCCTTGGGCAGTCTTTCCGGCGCGACCGTGGCGTACTGGTTGGCCCGGGTGCGCGGTCGCCCGTTCGTGGAGCGGCGCCTGCAGGCCGTCTTTCACAATCCCGAGCATTGGGCGCGCCTTGAGGCACTGTTCCTGCGGCATGCGAGTCTGGTGGTGGTAGTGGGTCGGGTCTTGACCGGCGTGCGGCTCGTGGTGTCGTATCCGGCGGGGCTTTTCCGGATGCCCATGCCCGCCTTTCTGGTGACCTCCGCCATCGGCGCCGTCATCTGGCCTCTCATCGGCGTGGGCGCGGGTTGGTATTTTGGCCCGCGCGTGATGCAGTTGCTCCGGACGCTGCATAAGGGGGAGGACTGGGCGCTCGCGGGACTCGTCGTGGCGGGAGTCGGAGCGGCAGCTTGGTGGCGGCTTGCACCCCGATGGCGCCGGTCGGCCAGCCGGCGGCGGCGCCAGCAGCTAGAACGACACTGAGTCCTAGAACCGCACCCGCGTCGCGATCCGGCGGCACGCCTCCTCGATCCGGGTATCGGGTGCCGTAAGCGACACGCGAATGCAGCCCGCGCCGAAGGCGCCATAAGCGGTTCCCGGCGTCACGGCCACGGCTGCGTCGGCCACCAGGCGATCGACGGCCGCCCCATCCGACACCCCATCCGGAAGCGGCACCCACAGGTAGAACGTGGCGCGGGGAGGCTCGGCGCAAAGGCCCGCGGTCCGGAGCGCATCCAATACCAGATCCCGTCTCCGCCGATAGACGCGGGCTGCCCCCTCTACCATCGCGTCGAGATCCTGTTCCAGTGCGCGTACGCCCGCCTCCTGCACGGCGCCAAACGGGCCCGAGTCGGTGTTGGCTTTCAAAGTCCCCAGGGCCTCCAGCACGTCGGCCGATCCCACCGCCGCGGCCAGCCGGAAACCCGTCATGGCGTACGGCTTGGACAGGGAGAAGAACTCCACCCGCAGATCGTCAGACCGCCGACCAGCCAGGGCTGAGGGGGCCCGGTAGCCGTCGAATCCGATCTCTCCGTAGGCAAGGTCATGGGCCAGGACCACATCGTATGTCCGGCAGAAGCTCACGGCCTCCGCAAACAGGCAGGGGCCTGCCACCGCTCCCGTGGGGTTGTGCGGGTAGTTAAGCCATAAAAGGGTCGCCCGCCGGGCCACCTCGGATGACACGGCCCCGAAGTCCGGCTGGAAGCCGCGCTCCCGTCGGAGCGGGATGGAAACCGGCTCCGCCCCCGCCAACAGCGCCTGCGTCCGATAGACTGGATAGCCGGGGTCGGGGACCAGCACCACGTCCCCCGGCCCCGCGAGCGCCCAGCTCAAATGCGCGATGCCTTCCTTGCTGCCGATGAGGCCGAGCACCTCGCGCTCGGGATCGAGGCGCACCCCGTACCGGCGCGCGTAGTAGCGGGCGACCGCGCTCCGAAATCGGAGGCTTCCGGCGTAGTCCGGATACTGCTGGAACTCGCGGCGCCGAGCCGCTTCACTCAAGCGATCCACGACCGGAGCGGGCGTCGGCAGATCCGGGTCACCGATGCCCAGATTAATCACGTCGATACCAGCCTGGCGGAGTCTTTGCACACGCCGGTCCAGATCGGCGAACGGATATGCGGGAATGCGACTCAATCGCTCCGCCGTCTGCATCACCATTCAGACTCCCGGTCCCACGAACCAACCGTGGCTGATCTCGCGCGCGG
Organism: Bacillota bacterium; assembly: GCA_021818685.1. Taxonomy (GTDB): domain Bacteria; phylum Bacillota; class Sulfobacillia; order Sulfobacillales; family JAIMBI01; genus JAKATP01. Next base: position 6,068 of record JAKATP010000110.1, read on the forward strand.
GCCCCGACAACAGCACCTCATCGTCCGGGAGTGCCTCCACCTGCAGGACGCCGCCCGGGGTCCGGACGCAAACCCGAGGCGCGAGTACGCCCGCTGTCTGTCCTGCCGCCCACACCGCGAGGGCACCGCTCCCACAGGCCCGGGTCTCACCCGAACCGCGCTCGAAGTGCCACACCCGCACGTCTTCAGCGCTCCGGACGGCGGCCGCATGAAAGTTGACGCCCCCTAAGAAGACCGGATGGACAGACACCTCCCGCCCGACCCGACGGAGCCATGTGTGGGCCGGAAGCCGGCCCGATCCGAAGAGGACCGCATGAGGATTGCCGGCGTTGACCCGCCAGAGGCGAAGCTCCTCCCCCGCCACCGTCACGGGGAAGGGTGAAGCCGTATCCAGGACCCGTGGCCGCCGCACCGCCACCGACAGCGTTTGAGCCCGCCTCCCGCGGGTTTGCAGCACGGCTAGGCGTACGGGACCAGCCCGGGTCGTGACGGAGAAATGGCGACCCACACGACCCCGGTCAAACAGATACTTCCCCAGAGCCCGCACACCGTTGCCGCAGAATTCCGCCTCGGATCCGTCACGGTTGAAGATGCGCATGGACCAGGTCCCCTCCGGATCCGATCCCACCACGACCAGTCCATCCCCACCGAGGCCGGTGGCGGCGTCGGAGACCGCTCGGGCCACCGCGGGCCAGCGCCCCTCCGGAGGCAGATCACAAGCCTCCGCAAACACGTAGCTATTGCCAGCCCCGTGAAGCTTTACGTAATAAAAGCGCATGTCAAGCGCCGCCCGCCGCGAGTCGTGCGTCCGGCCGCTCGCGGCCGAGGAGGTAGCGGATGGTGCTAAACACTTGGATGCCCCCCGAGGCCGCCACCACCACCAGCCAGTCCCGCGCCGTCAGGGGCACGGTGTAGAAGAGGCGGGCCAGCGGCGGCCAGTAAATGATGCCGGCCAGCATGCTGACGCTGGACAGGACGGCCAGGACCGCCCACCGATTGGAAAACACACCCACTTCAAGGAAATTCCGGTCCTCGCTCCGGGCATCAAAGACGTGGAACAACTGACTCATAATAAGCGTCGCGAGCGCGATCGTGCGTGCTCCCCGCAATCCCATCCCGGCAGGTCCGAGTCCATACGCGAACACCAGCAGCGTCATCACACCAATAAGGAGGCCGCGCACGGCAATTCGACCCCCCAGTCCCCGGGCAAACACACTCTCCCCCGGTGGACGCGGCGGCCGATCCATGACCCCCGGGTCCGGGGGGTCCACCCCGAGCGCCAGCGCCGGCAGGCCGTCGGTGACCAGATTGACGAAGAGGATCTGGATCGGCACCAGCGGCAGCGGCATCCCCAGCAACGTCCCGAGCAGCATGACCAGAACTTCGCCCACATTGCACGACAGCAGGTAACGGATGAACTTCCGGATATTGTCGTAAATGGCTCGCCCCTCCCGCACTGCCCGCACGATGGTGGCGAAGTTGTCGTCGGTCAGGATCATGGCCGAAGCCTCTTTGGTGACCTCGGTACCGGCGAGGCCCATGGACACCCCGATGTCCGCCTCCTTGACGGCCGGTGCATCGTTCACCCCGTCTCCCGTCATGGCCACGATCTCACCACGCCGCTTGAGCGCGCGGACGATCCGCAGCTTGTGCGGCGGTGATACCCGGGCATAAACCGATACCTCCTTCACCCGGGCCTCCAAAGCCGCGTCGTCCATCTGATCGAGCTCCAGCCCGGTGAGAATGGGAGCGTCGTCGGTGTCGAGGATTCCCACCGCCCGGGCGATGGCACGCGCCGTGGCCGGGTGGTCCCCCGTGATCATGACCGGACGGATACCGGCCTGGCGGCATGTATGCACCGCCTCCGCCGCCTCCGCGCGGGGCGGGTCCATCAGCCCCGCCAGACCCACCAGGATCAACCGTTCCTCCCAGCTCCCGGGCCCCTCGCGGGGTCCCAGCGGTCGGTAGGCCATCGCCAGTACTCGCAAGGAGCTCGCCGCCATCCGCTGCTGCGCCTGTTCGAATGCCCGCCGCCGGACGTTGTCCAGGGCCTCGATGCGTCCGTCCCAGAGCACCCCGACACAGCGCTCCAGCACCACGTCGGGCGCCCCCTTTAAAAACACGCTGTCGTGCCCTTTGGCGTCACGCACCACCACCGACATCCGCCGGCGCTCCGATTCGAAGGGCAACTCCCCAATCCGCCGATAGGATCCGGCCACGGGATTCCGTTCCGGACCCACCTCCAGCGCTGCCGCCAGCAGGGCCAGTTCTGTGGGATCGCCGTGGCCGCGCGCTCCACCAGCGGCGGGTCCGTCCTCGAGTCTGGCGTTCGACGCTAGGGCTCCGACCTCGAGCGTGCGGATAAAGCCTGCCGGATCCGCGGCGGTTTCGGGTGCAAAGGTCCCGCCCGCAGCCCGTACGAAGTGCACGCCGCCCGCAAACACGCTCACCACGGTCATCTCGTTTTTGGTCAGGGTCCCGGTCTTGTCGGACGCAATCGTGGTCACCGAACCCAGAGTCTCGACAGCCGGCAGGCGACGTACGATGGCATGGGCATGAATCATCCGCTGGATGCCCAGTGCGAGCGCCACCGTGACGA
>JAKATP010000111.1 GCA_021818685.1 Bacillota bacterium
GACGGCTTTGACCACTGCATTGAGCCCCGGTAGAGCGGGAACAGGTTCTCCTCCAGATCCGGTCGACCTGCCGACCGAATCCTGATTCCCGACACCAGCCGGGACGGCGTCTCCACGGCCCGCAGAGCGACGCCCAGTCTCATAGAGATCGCCACCGCCAGGTCGAAGTGCGCGCGCCCGTCTTGCCGGACCGGGGTGCTCCGTTCAGCACCACGACCGCGCCGGGCCGTCCGACCACAGGGACCGGAGGAGCGGTCACACCGCCTCACCCCGCAGCCAGGTCTGCAAAATTTCACCGGCGGGCGTGACCGCGACCACGTCGGCCCACTTCCCCACCGCCAGACTTCCCCGCTCGGCGTCGCACCCGAGTGCTCGCGCGGGATTAAGACTGGCCATCGTAAACGCCTGCGCGATCGGCACCGCTGCCCACTTCGCCACGTGAAATACTGCGTCCATCAGGGCAAGCGTACTCCCGGCCAAGCTGCCGCTCACCGTGCGCGCCACGCCCCCCGAGACCGTAACGGCATGCCCGCCGAGATCGTACGCCCCGTCGCCGAGTCCCGCCGCGCGGATGCTGTCGGTCACCAAAAGGATGCGGTCGGTCCCCGCCACCGAGATTGTGAAGTCCACCATGGACGGATCGACATGCACCCCGTCAGCGATGAGCTCAAGAAACACGCGCCCATCTTGCAGGAGTGCCGGAACCGGGCCGGGATCCCGGGAACGGATAGGCGGCATACCGTTATAGAGGTGGGTTGCGACCCGGACACCGGCTCCGAGCGCCGCGTGCACCTGCGCGGGATCGGCGCCCGTATGCCCGATGGCGGGCACGATGCGACGGCTTCGAAGCCACTGCACCAGAGAAAGCCCTCCTGGCCGTTCCGGAGCCAGGGTCACCATCCGGATGGCAGGCCCGCTCCGGGCCACGAGGTCCGCCATCTCACCTGAACCTGCCGTCGTCGGGTCGCGCAGCCACTCGGGGGGCTGCGCACCCGCATGAGTCGGGTTCAGGTACGGTCCCTCGAGATGGATGCCCAGACAGCTGGGAACGGACGTCATGTCCGCCGCTACCCGTTCGACGGCCCGCGCGAGGTTCTCCGGACTGGCCGTGATCGTTGACGCGAGAAAGGCGGTGACGCCGCCGCGAAGGCGCCTCGCCGCCATCTGGGCCAATCCGTCTGGCCGCGCGTCCATCGTATCGATACCGCCGATACCGTGGGTGTGAAGATCGAGGAGGCCGGGGGCGAGAAACGCATCCGTCGCGTCAAAAATGAGGTCCCCCGCACCCGGGCGATAGGGCCCGACGGCACGGATCCGCCCCCCGTCCACCACCACCATGCCGTCGTCCCAAACCCGGTCCGGCTGGATGACCCGCCCGCGCATCACGGTCGGTGCCGGCTTATCCGTCACGGGGAACCTCCTTTCTCTTCTCGCTTTTCTCTGCTCACCTTGCTCCCCTTCCCATGGCTTAAATACCGTCCATGCGGAGCAGGCGGCGCCGTGCATCCGGCCCCAAGAGGCCCTCCGATGCCAGTGCCAGCACTGCGCCACCCACCGCTGCCGTGGCCGCCGGCACGAAGAAGCGGGCTGCGGGCCACCGGACATCCACGAGAGCGGCGAGCCGCTGGTAAACCATTCCTCGGGATCGGAGCACTCCGCCCGATCCCACGATGGGAAAGACGTCGCCACGCCCCAGGGGGAGGGCACGGCCGAGTGCCTCCACATGCGACAAGAGGGCCTCTGCTGCTCGCTCGACGATAGCGGTGGCAACGGCATCGCCATCGGACGCGGCCCGGTCGACGACCACCCCGAGGCCCGCGATGCGAGCACGGTCGGGCGGTGCGTCCGGGCGGTAGACGACGGAGGGAAGCGCCCGAGGATCGTCCACCCCTGCCCAGGCCAATACGGCCGGCGTCAGCGAGGTCGCGGCGCCCCGACCATCACAGGCGTGCGCCACGGCCGTGAGGGCCTGCCGGCCCAAATCAAAAGCGCTCCCTTCATCACCCATGAGGGTACCCCAGCCCCCGACACTGATGGGCCTCTCCACCATGGACCGACGCCCCAGAGCAATCGAACCGGTGCCGGCAATGAGGGCGACGCCAGGGCCCAGGGCGTCCACGCCGCCTGCCGCGAGCACCAATGCCCCCTCCGGCACCAAGTCCACCGCCACACCGGGCAGTCGGGCGGACAGCACGGAACGGGCGAGCGCCGGTCGCATCGGCCCCGCCATCACGATGCGGACCACGTCGGGGACGCCGACGCCGAGGGCTCCCTCCACGCTTTCGCTGAGGGACCGGCGAGCCGTCGCCTCATCGACGAAGTTCGTGTTCAGGGGCCCGCCAAAACCGCGCCCGCAGATATTTCCGTCCACCAAGGCCGCGACGCACTCGGTTTTGGTGCCGCCGCCGTCGATCCCGAGAACTGTCGTCATCGGTGTGGATAGTGAATCTGCGCGTGGTGGCGGCGGAACATGGCCTCGTTGTACTCCCGCCCGCCGTCGAGGTTCCCGCTCAGGAAAACGGGCGCCGCGATCCCCCGCTCCGCCAGACGCAAAGCCGTAAGCGCGCACAACGCATGCAGCAGGAAGGTGCCCGTAATCGACGAGAGCGGACCCATGGGCGCCTCCACGCCGGGGACATTGAGCGCGGCATCACCGACCGGCGCCCCATTGTCCAGTACGAAGTCTGCCACCTCGTGAAGCCGCCGTCCCGAGGGGGCGTGACTCGTGACCGCCGTCGCGTAGGCCAGCGACGTCATCGCCACCACCCGCGCTCCCCGCTCCCGCGCCTCCTCTGCCATCTCCACCGGCACGGCATTCCGGCCCGAAGTGGAGATGACGAGGAGCAGGTCACCGGTTTGAAGGGCCGTGTGGGCCAGGATTCGGGCCGCGAGGCCTGGAAGCCGCTCCATATCAGACGTCAGCAGCGGTGGGTCTTGCGTCAGATCCATGCCGGGCCCCGCTATCAGGTTGACGAGCATTAGGCCGCCCGCCCGATAGTAGATGTCCTGAGCCAGGAGGCCCGAATGACTGCAGCCAAACACGAAGAGGCTCCCCCCTGCGACCGCCGTGTCGGCCATGATGTCCGCCACCTGCCCGATCACTCCCGCCTGCCGGGAGGTCAGCTCTTGTATCCGTTTGGTCACCATCTCGGAGAACGCTTCCAACAGCAAGGCGCTATCCTCCCCGTTCTTCCCGTGTGCGCCGAAAGAGCTCCGCCCGTGCTCGGTTTCGCTCTGAAGCCCCGGCCAGGTTCATACTCTCGATGACGTCCGGGGGATCGCCGCGGTCCGCCAGAATCCGGGTGACGCGCTCCACCAGCGACCACGCCAGGACGGCTGCCGTGATGCCGGACGTCGGCGCGATGGGGTGGGGAACGCCTGGGACCGACACGGCCGCATCGCCTTGCGCGCCATCGTTGCGAATGATGACGTCGGCCACGTCCAGCAGACGGCGCCCGGTAGGGTGCTGCGCCGGGACGGCTTGCGCGAATGTCGGTGATGTGAATGCTATCACGGGCACCGACCGCGCCCGGGCCTGGAGCGCGAGCTCCACCGGCACGGGCCGCGAACCGGTTACCGAAGCCAGCAGCAGCACGTCCCCGGCTGTCATTCCGGAGGCGTCCAGGACGTAGCCCACAAAAGCGGCCAGGTGGTCCGCCCGCGGGTCGGACGGAACCCGCGGCATCTCGTGAATGAGGGTCGTGTTCACCTCTAGCCGGAATGAAAGGGGCACCCACGCCACGAGGCCGCCCGCGCGGTGGATAAGCTCACGCTCCAGCATGTGTCCGGTGTCATACACAAACACCTCACCGCCCGCCGCCATCCGGTCGGCGATCACCCCCGCCGCCTCGGCGAGCGCCGCACGCTCTTGTCGCATCAGCCGATCCAATAAAGCCCGGGTCGCCGGCCAGAAGTCACCATCCAGATGTTGTCCCGCGTGCAATCCGAGCCCTCCCGCCCTACATGGGTTCCGTTCATCGAGCATACCGCGAGAACCGCGGGAAGGCACCGGCCACCCACCCCCAGGGCCCCGGGCGGAGCACCCCAGAAGCTTCGCCCGCCCGCTGGCGCCTCGGCGTGCGGCCATCCGTGGTGGCCCACACCGCGTGAGGCGCCCTCGGTGACGAACCGTGCGCACATCGTGCGCCGTCTTCCAGGATGGATGACTGAACCTGGCAGGAGCCCGGCTGGTACGCGGGGAAGGGGATAGCCACAGAGAGTACGAGGCAAGGAGCCGCTTTACCCGCAAGGGGATGGGCAGGGGACGAGGGCGGAGGTTGGGAGAGGCGGCCTTAGGTCGCGATTCTCCCCTGTCGCCGGAAGGAAACCGGAACTGAGACGACCATCGCGGCTCAGGCAGCCAGAGCCCGAGACCGAAGCGATTCGGTCGCTCCGCACGGAGCCGCGGGCGGAACGTCCCGGGTCCGAGATGGTCGTCGTTGAAGGAAAGGTATGGCTCCCGGCAGGACTCCCAAAGCGCCAGCCCCACTCCCTGCGGAGGGAGATGGGACAAAGCGGACGCTTTCGTGAGAGCGAACAACAAAGGAGACCTTGATCAGCGATGATCAAGATTTCTGGAGCGGAGGACACGGGTTATGGTCGTGGACGATCCGGTCTGGAATGCGATAGAACCGTGGATGATTGAGATTCGGCGTGGGATTCACCGACACCCCGAACTTGGCCTGGAGACCCCGGAAACCGCCCACCGCGTGGAGGCCGTGCTGGATGAGCTCGGCATCGCCCACACGCGTCCCATCACAAACGGCGTGCGGGGTGTGCTGGCGGCCGACCGCCCGGGCCCAGCGCTTCTCCTGCGGGCGGACATGGATGCCCTGCCGATCCAGGAAGCCAACGACCTGCCCTTCCGGTCTGAGATCAGCGACCGCATGCATGCCTGCGGCCACGATTGCCACACGGCCATGCTGCTCGGGGCGGCACGGTATCTGCAGGCCCACGAGGCCGAGTTGCGGCGCCCAGTCATCCTCATGTTTCAACCTGGCGAAGAGGGGCCGGGGGGTGCGATGCCCATGATCGAGGCGGGCATTCTAAACGGTGTCGAGGCGGGCGTGATGGTTCACATTGACAGCGATCTGGAGGCCGGGGTCATCGGCCTGCGCGAGGGTGCGGCCATGGGGAGCTGCGATGACTTCCGGCTGACCGTCCATGGTCGAGGCGGACACGGCTCGACCCCCCACCAGGGGGTCGACGCCATCTTCGTGGCCACGGCCATCGTCCAGGCCATACAGGCCGTCGTGAGCCGAGAGCAGGACGCCTTCGACCCGCTGGTGGTTAGCGTGGGCACGATTCATGGCGGCTACCGCGAAAATGTGATCGCCGACCGCGTCGAGATGACGGGAACGATCCGCGCGATGTCGCGCGCTGCTCGCGAACGCGCCGTGCGCCGGGTCGGAGAAGTGGCCGACGGGATGGCGCGCACCTACGGTGCCCGGGCCGAATTCGTGTTGGATGCCGGCTATCCGGTGTTCATGGCCGATGTGCCCTGGACGCAGCGCGCGCGCCACATTCTGACGGAGGCGCTCGGCCCCGAGGCCGTGCGCGACGTGCCGCCGACGCTTGGCGTCGAGGACTTCGCCTACGTGGCCGAGCGTATCCCGGCCTTTTGCATTGTCGTGGGCATCGCCGGTCCGCAGCTCACGACGGGCCTTCACTCCGCGGGCCTGATGGTGGATGAGCGCGGGTTGAAAACCGGGGCGGCGGCGCTGGCGGCGATGGCCCTCAGGAGCTGAGCGCCGTGCCATCGCGTTCCGCGGCTCCCGGCTACGGCAGATGTAAACGGGGTGGAGGAACCTATGCCAGATGATCGGCTTCGTATTAAAGACGTGCTGGATATCCGTCATCCCGAGCTGCCCCGGTGGGCACCGGACGGGACCCGAGTCTGGTTCTTGTACCGGGTCGACGGGCGCCCCGAACTTTGGGTGTCGAGCGCGGATCAGAAACCCTATCAGATGTCGCGGCCAGGAGATCGGGTGGCCTTCTACGCCCCTCTCCCCGAGGGCGCCTGCTACGCCGCGGGGGGAACGCTCGTCATGGTCGATTCAGAGGGGCCGCCACGCGTCCTGGTAGACATGCCGACCGACATCGGGGGGCTCGCGGCCTCCGCTCCAGGCCGTATCGCCTTCACAGCCGGTGACGACCTCTGGATCGTGAGCCAAGAGCCCTCCGGAAACCCTCTGGTACAGTCGATCGAGCTCTTTCATCCGCTCGCGGGCGCGCTCGAGTGGAGTCCTTCCGGTCGCCGTCTCCTCTTGAGTGTCCTCCGTCACCGGGCTATCCGCGCCTTGTCGGTGTTCGATCTGACCTCCCGCACAGTGCTCTATGAGACGCCGGAAGGCACCGTTCCCGTCCAGGGGCGTTTTCTAGACGAGGAGACCCTGCTTATCGTTCGAAGTACCCCGGACGCGATGCGGCGTGAAGTCCTCCTGGTCGAGATGGCCACCCGCGCGGAGCACGTCCTCTACACGGAGGCGGATCCACGCGGGATTGTGACCCTGGGTGAAGCATCCGTGTCGCCCCGCGGGGATGCGGCCGTCTTCATGGGGACGATCGCGGGGTACCCGCACCTCCTCTTGTGGGAGCGGGGCCAGACCGCGCTTACCACGATGCTGCCGGGCGCCCATGAAGACCACGGCGAAGAGCACGAGAGCCCGAGCTTCTCCGCGGATGGGATGCTGGTCGCCTTTTCGTCTAGTCACGGCGGTCCCGCGCAGGGACGACAGGTGTATCTGTTCTCCCGCGTGGACCGACAGTGTCGGGCCCTTACCGAACCCACCGGCACCCACGTCGACCCCGTGTTGAGCCCGGACGGCACCCGCGTTGCGTATCTGTCGGCCTCGGATCGTGAGAGTCTAGAACTCTATACGGCGTCCATACCGGGTGCGCCGAGGAGAATGACCCATTCCATGCCGGGCGTCTGGGCGCGTTCCCGCCTCGTTCCGGCCGAGCCAGTCGAACTCATGAGCCTCGACGGCTTTCGATTCCATGCGGATCTTTACCGACCCTCGGAGCAGGCACGGTCCCCCGGGCCGGCCCTCATTTACGTGCATGGCGGGCCGATGCGCCAGATGCGGGCTGGCTTTCACCCGATGCACGCCTACGCCGTCTTCCATGCATGGAATCAGTACCTCCTCCAACAGGGCTACACCATCCTGTCAGTGGATTACCGCGGTGGGACCGGCTACGGCGTGGATTTCGAGCGCGGCAATTACGAAGGCCCGGGTCAGGGCGACTTGGCCGATGTGATTGCGGGGGCCCGCTATGTGAAGAGCCTGCCGGGCGTCGACGCCGACCGTGTGGGCATCTGGGGTCTCAGCTATGGCGGCTATCTCACCCTCCTCGCACTGACCAAGTTCCCGAAGGAGTTCCGACTGGGCGTCAACCTTGCCGGTATGTGGACCTATCCCGAAAGCTCGGGTGCTGGCCGGGTCCGGTTCTGGGAGCGGCGGCTCGGGGGACCCCGCAGCCCCGTCACCACCCGGCACTATGACGAGGCCTCGCCCGCCCACTATGCGGAGCATATGACGGCGCCGCTTCTAAACCTGCACGGCACGGCCGACGAGTCGGTGGAATTTCAGCATCTGGACGCGATCGTCCGGGACCTGACTCGTCTGCATAAGCGATTTGAGCTCATGTATTACCCGGAGGAATCCCACTTCTTTCACCGGCGGGAGACCTGGGAAGACGCATTTACGCGCATGGAGGAATTCTTCGCTCGTGAGCTTTCCGGGGGCGCAGGATCCGAAAGCCGCTAGCGTTGACGGAGGGGACAACGGTCCATTCCCCACTCCCGTAGCGGTACGAGCTTTTTGAGCAGCTCACGGCAAGCATCCGCGCCATTGCCTGGCAGGAGGCGCCCCGCGAGCTAGCTCTCGAAGCATGGATCCGCCAGCACCCCACGTCATGAGAAGGGTCTTGGATGTGGCGGGCGGGCTCTTTGTGCGCGGGGAGTCGTCGACAGCGCCTTCATGGCACTCCTGGGCGAGGTCGCATGGTTTCGTGGGACATGGCCTTCGTCCGGGAGTGCGGTACAAAACGGGCCTCCACTTAAAGAATCCCGATTAAGGAACCCCAAACCGGAGGTTGGCGGCCGGGCCGCATCCGACCGATCCACGAGGCAAGGCTTGCCGACCTCGTCAAGCCAGGCGGGCAGCTGAGCCATTTCGTCCTTGTAACAGGCTCTCATCCCGCCTGGCCAACAAACGGGGCGAGCGGGTGCGGACGCGTCGCGCCTCCGTTTTCACGTAGCCACCGGCGGATGGCTTCTGCTCCACGATCGGGTGGGGCGAAAGATCCCCGCCCGATCAGTCCATGCGGCTCCGACGTCGGTCACCGCACGGCTACGAGCAACCGCGACCGCCGTTCCCCCGCTCGTTCGCCGATGGCAGAGGTGGCCGGCGTCCCGCGGCCCCGGTCTTCATGCAAGCGTGCACCTGCCTGACGCGGGTACTTTTTTCGCGCTATGCAACTTTCGTCCCTCCTGCCCCGTTGTAGGGGCGGGCGGGGGAGTCTTTGGCGAATCAGATCGGTCATATTAAGGACTCGGATGAGTTTGCCTCGTGGGTTCGGAAGTGGGCCGATCGCATTACCCAGTTCGCCCATAGCTATACCGGCAACTGGACTGCCGCCGAGGATAT
>JAKATP010000112.1 GCA_021818685.1 Bacillota bacterium
GCCGTCCCCGCACAATCCACTCGGTGTGAAGGGCGTGGGCGAGACGGGCACCATCGCGGCCACCCCCACGGTGGTGAACGCGGTGCTGGACGCGCTCTCACCGCTCGGGATCTCCGATCTGGCTATGCCGTTCACGCCCGAGCGGGTGTGGCGCGCCATCCGCGACGCGGAGAAAGGAGTCGGAGGCAGAAACCATGACCATGACGCGGTTTGAGTACACGCGTCCGACGGCGCTTGCCGACGCGCTCCACGACCTGGCCGAGTACCCGGAAGCCCGGGTACTGGCCGGGGGTATGAGTCTCCTGCCCCTCATGAAGATGGAACTCGCGACACCGGAGCGCCTCATCGACCTCGGACGGGTGGAGGAGCTCCAGGGGATCACGGAGATCGCGGACGGCATCCGCATCGGGGCGATGACGCGTCATTACCGGCTCGCAGCGGACGCGCTTATCGCTCGCGATGCCTCCGTCGTGGCGCAGGCGGCCGCCCACGTTGGCGATCCCCAGGTGCGGCATCGCGGCACCATCGGAGGCAGTCTCGCACATGCCGACCCGGCCGCGGACCTCCCCGCCGCCGTGCTGGCCGCCGACGCGGTGATCGAGGCCGCATCGACGGCCGGCACTCGGATGATCCCCGCGGCCGACTTCTTTGTGGGGCCACTGGTTACCGCGCTGCAGCCGGGTGAGATGATCGTGGCGGTTCGGGTGCCGCGCCAGCGTGACCGGCGGCAGCACTACGAGAAAGTACCTCATCCGGCCTCGGGGTATGCCGTCGTGGGCGTGGCCGTGTCGCTGGCGCTCGCGGAGGGTCGGGTCAGGGACGCCCGCATCGGCGTCACCGGCACGGCCGGCCACGCGTTTCGGGCCCGCGCGGCAGAACGCGTCCTCGAAGGGGAATCGCTGACCGCGGCCCTCATCGCGGAGGCTTCCGGCCTCGTGGCGGATGAGGCGGAGATTCTCGGGGACAGCGTCTATGCCTCCGCAGAATACCGCCGCCACCTCCTGCAGGTCAGTCTCTCCCGCGCGCTGCAGCGGGTAGCCTGAGCGAACAGATCCTGCGAATAGGTCCCGTGCTGAACACGGGACCTATTGCGCGCTTAGGCTCGTCTCGCAGGCCTACGTGCCGTACTCTCAGAGCGGACCCGCCTGAATGATTCCACCAGTCGACAAGCAGGGGGCCAATTTATGTGGAGTGACTTCAAGGCCTTTCTGATGCGTGGAAACGTCCTGCAGCTGGCCGTCGCCTTCATCATCGGCGGCGCCTTCAGTCAGGTGGTCGCGGGGCTGGTGAACGATGTCATCATGCCTCCGATCGGGCTGCTCCTGGGCCGCGTCAACTTCTCGGATCTCTACTGGAACCTCTCATCGACGCACTATCCGACACTCGCCCGGGCCCAGGCGGCAGGCGCGCCGGTCATCGCGTACGGACTCTTTGTGAACACCATCATCGCCTTTGTCATCGTGGCGTTCGCGGTCTTCATGATGGTCCGCCAGGTGCAGCGTCTGGAGCGCCCGGCCCCGGCAGCTGCCCCCGCCAGCAAGGCGTGCCCCTTCTGCCAGCTCGCGATCCCGGTTGCAGCCACACGCTGCCCCAACTGCACGTCGGAGCTTCCTGCCCTCTCCTGAGGCGGCTCTCCGCCTCCCGTGTCTCCGTGCCGAGGGTCGGGGCACGCGCCCCGGCTCTCGCGCACGCCCATGGTCGGCATCTTCGTGTACGATAGCGGCCATCGGGGAGGGAATACATGTTCTACTGGCCCATCGACGACGAAGTCCGCCTGCGCCTGTGGGAACGGCACGACGCGCCGGCCCTGGCCGCGCTGGTACGGGACCAGGTCGAGCATCTTGGCCGCTGGCTCCCCTTTGCCACGTCCGCCTACACGGACGCCGAGGCCCTCACCTACATCGACCGGACCCGCCGGGAGTGGGCCATCTACGGCGGTCTCGAGCTGGCCGTTACGGTGGCGCCCGCGTGGAACTTCGTCGGTTCGGTCGGTCTTCACAGCCTCGACCGCCTGAACCACAAGGGCGAGGTGGGCTACTGGCTGTCAGAGCCATACCAGGGCCGCGGCATCATGATCCGTGCCGTAGCAGCCCTGGTGGACACCGCGTTTACGACGTTTGCCCTAAACCGCCTTGAGATCCGCGCCCAGCCCGACAACGCCCGGAGCCGCGCCATCCCCGAGCGCCTCGGCTTCACGGAGGAAGCCATCCTCCGCGAGGACATCCGGCACCCGGATGGCTATGTGGACCATGTGGTCTACGGCCTGCTGCGAAAAGATTGGGGCGGGCGGTAAGAAAGCGCGCCTGCTGTCCGTCTATCTCATGGAGCTTTCGCCACGCGACAACCGGGGCGCGACAGGGAGGGCATCGTGGCCGAGGAATGGGAGCGCCTGTATCGGGAGCGCTTTGACCGGCTGGTGCGCGAGGCCCACGGCCTGGTGCATGACCGCGCTATGGCCGAAGATCTCGCGCAGGACGCCTTCGTGCGGTTGATGGAGGCCCGGCTCCGGGACCAAGCCCAAGCGTGGGCCTGGCTCAGGGTGGTTGTGCGTCGCCGGGCCGTGGACGAACTTCGCCGGCGGGAAGCCCTGGCGCGGGCGGCCCCTGACGTCCGCACTCCGGCCCCCTCCGCCGAGTCGGAAGCCCTGGGAGAGCTTGAGGGGGCTCGCGTTCGGAAGGTCCTGGGATTACTGTCCGAGCGTGACCGGAAGGCGCTATGGATCCGGCATCTCGGCGCCTCTTACCGTGACATCGCGGCCGCCGTCGGGATTCCCGAAAACCAGGTCGGTGTCGTGCTCCTGCGCGCCATGCAAAAGTTTCGCCGCGCCTATAGTGCGCCGTCAGACAGGGAGGGTGGGCATGAGCTCCAAGAGGATTAGCGGGATAAACGAGACGGACTGTCCGTCGGAAGCGGTCTGGCTGGCATACCTCGACGGAGAGGGCGACCTCCGACTGAGAGAGAGCCGGGCTCGCCATCTGGAAGGCTGCCGGGACTGCCGGCGTACGGTAGGGTCGCTCGGTGAACTGTCGGCGGATATCGACCGGGCGCTCCTATTGGAGACGGTGCCGGCATCAGCCGTCCGGACCACGTCCACGCGCCGGCGCCTTTACGGCGCCATCGCCGGAGTCGCGGCACTTCTCACGGGGGTCCTGCTGGCCGAACCACCCGCCCGCCACGTGCTGGCCGACGCCCTCACGGTCTTTCGGCCCGTCCAGGTACAGGCCGTACCCATTCCGGCCGGCACCCTTCGGAGTCTCATGGATTCCCTCACCAAGAACGGCACCGTATCGCTCGACACGTTCGGCTCCGCCCGCCTCTTCGGCGGGGCCCCCGTCTACACCACGCCCGTGTCGACCCTGAAGGCTCGCACCGGCCTCGCCGATCGCTGGCCCTCGTCGCTCGGCGCTGTCATGGCCACGGTCCACCCGGCGGAGAAAGCGGCATTCTCGCTCAACGTGCCCCGCATTAACGAATGGCTTCAGAGTGAGGGCGCCACCACCTTGTTCCCCATGAGCCTGGCGGGCGATACCTTCACGGTCAACGTGCCCACCACCGCCGTCATGAAGAAGACGGTGCGGGGTGGGTACGATGCGATGTTGGAAATGACGGTGCCCTCCATCGATGTACCAGGGGGGGTACCGGTGAACCAGGTGCGGGCGGCCATCATGGGTCTGCCCTTCCTCCCCCCGAACATTCGCACGGCCCTGGCTGCCGCAGGCGACTGGCGCCGCACGGCCGTGCTGCCTCTGCCGGGACATCCGATCAACACCACCTTCTACGGAAATCCGGCCGTCATCGAAGCGAGCCCCGGCGGCCAGTCCGTCAGTCTCCTGTGGATCCACCGGGGCACCGTCTCCGTGTTCACCGAATACCGGAGCGGCGGGCTGTCCGTGAATGCCTTCCAAAGTGAGGTCGCCCGATTGTTTTCGTGAGGGTGCGGGGCGGCTCTTGACCCGAGCCGCCCCTCTCTGCGACCATGTGCAAGCAATGCTTGCTTGCGGGGTGACCGGATGCAGCAGCCGCTCGATACGGAAGAACGTCTCCTGCAGGCGGCGAAGGAACTTTGGCGTGAAAGCGGCATGGCCGGGGTTACGACCCGGGGGGTGGCTCTCCGGGCCGGGGTGAACGAGGTCACCCTGTTTCGTCACTTCGGCAGTAAAGACGCCCTGCTGGGGGCCATGGTGGACCATGTCACGGACGCCCTCGACGTCCGCGCCCTGGTTTTTGACAAACCGGGGCGGGGCCTGGAAGAAGACCTTCGGGAGCGGGCGCTTGCCTACCTTGAGTATGCCTTACCAGTGGCGGACGTGCTGCTGTTAAGCCTTTTCACGGCCGCCCGCCACCAGAAGGTACATCCCTGGCACGCCGCCCTGGGCACACGCGTGCGAGAAGCCCTGGCCGCGCATCTCACGGTCCTGGCGGATGGCGGCTCCATCCCTCCGGGGCCGTTTGACGATATGGCCCGCCATTTCTACGGGAGTCTCTTGTCGCATGTGCTGACAGTACACGTGGCGCCGCCCGAGTCTGCGGACGCCATTGCCAGCAGCATCGCGCGCACATACGCGCGGGCGATTACCGGGGGATCGGATGGGCCTGGGCGCCACTCCGGTGCGCCGGTGGGCGTTTCCGACAGTCAGGAAGGAGAAGACGGCCGCGTTGAGCACCCATGATCTGAGCGCACGCCGCATCGCCTTGATAGGCGTGTTTTTGTGCATCTTTTTGGCCGCGCTTGACCAGACCATCGTCGCGACCGCGCTGCCCCGCATCGTCCAGGACCTCGGCGGCACGAATCTCTACGCATGGGTGGCCACGAGCTACCTGCTCGCCTCCACCGTGGCGCTGCCCGTGGCGGGACGGCTCGCGGACCTCGTGGCCCCGAAGTACATCTTGCTCGTGGCGGCCACGCTCTTCCTCATCGGATCGGCCCTGTCCGGACTCAGTCACTCGATGGGTGAGCTTATTCTGTTCCGCGGTATTCAGGGTCTCGGCGGCGGCGCCATCTTTGCCGTGGCCACAACCGTGATCGGACTCATGTTCTCCCCCCGTGAGCGGGGGCGGGTTCAGGGATTGTTTGGCGCGGTGTTCGGCCTGGCGAGCGTGGTGGGCCCCTATCTCGGCGGGCTTCTCACGGACAGTTTCTCGTGGCGCTATGTCTTTTACGTCAACATGCCGTTCGGTGCGCTCGCCCTCTATGTGCTGCTGGTGCACATGCCTCTTCTACGGACTTCGACCCGGCAACGCTTTGACAGCCCGGGGACGGTGCTCCTCCTGCTCTGGACGGTCCCGCTGCTCTTGGCGCTGTCGTGGGGCGGTACGACCTACCCATGGCTGTCGTGGGAAATTCTGGGGCTCTTCGCCCTGGTCGCATCTGCACTCACCACCTTCTACGTGGTGGAGCGGCGCTCGTCGGCTCCCCTGTTTCACATGGACCTGCTGAAGATCCCCACCTTCGCCTGGGCGGGACTCGGCACGCTCTTTTTCGGGGCCGCATTCTTGGGCTCGGTCCTATTTCTGCCCTTCTACCTGGTCATGGCCAAGAACGTAACACCGCTCCACGCCGGGCTCGTGATGACGCCGCTGACGGGAGGCGTGGTGGTGGGCAGCATGCTATCCGGACTGCTCTCATCCCGGATCGGACGTTTCAAGATCCTGCTCATGATTGGCAATGTCTGGACCGTGGCCGTCTTTGCCGCGATTTATCTCACGTTGTCCACGACCATGCCGATGAGCCATCTGATTCCGCTGATGTTCCTCCTCGGGGTGGGTATCGGACCGGGTTTCCCCCTATACACGCTGGCCGTACAGAATGTCGTCCGACGCGACCAGATGGGAGTCGCGTCAAGCGGCAACCAGTTTTTCCGGCAGATCGGCTCCGCCATCGGTGCGGCCGTCATGGGCGTCATCTTGGTGACGACCCTCACCGCCGAGATTCCCGCCCACCTGCCGAAGGCCCTTCATGGCTCGCATGCGGCGATCGCGGTCAACTCGTCCGCCCTCGCGGACCAGACCCAGACCCGCCGGCAGGTGGAGCGGCAGTTCCGGATTATCGGGGATCGGGTGGCGGCGGCCCTCCGTGGCAATCGGGCCGCGTATGCGGCCCTGATGCGGGATCCGCGCCTCCCCGTTCAGTACAAGCGAAAGCTTGCTCCGGGCGGGATTCCCGCGGCCGTGCATCGTTCCACCAATGCCACCCTGGCACTGCTGGCGGGCGCCCTCCGAGGCACCGCAGCCGATCGCACGGCGATCCTGCAGAACCCGATGCTGCCCGCGGCGGTAAAGGGACTGGCCCTCCATCCGCCGGCCTCCCCCTCCGCGCGTGCGGCCGCCCTCAGTGGGGTGCGGACCGCACTCCTCGCTGCTCAGCCGAGCGTCATCCACAGGACCGAGCAAACGGTCATCCCCTCCTCGCGAGCCGCTATCCTGCGTGCCGGAAGGAGAACGGCGGACGCGGTGGTGCGGGCGTTATCGGTGAGCATCAGCGATGCCGTCAAACGCGTCTTCGGAATGGGCGGGCTCCTCGCCCTGATGGCCATGCTCATCGGTTTCCTGATTCCGAATCTCGAACTCCGAGCGAA
Organism: Bacillota bacterium; assembly: GCA_021818685.1. Classification (GTDB taxonomy): domain Bacteria; phylum Bacillota; class Sulfobacillia; order Sulfobacillales; family JAIMBI01; genus JAKATP01. The sequence goes on from JAKATP010000112.1 coordinate 6,576, forward strand.
GCCCCATGGCGCACCGGCCATGGCCGCCCCATCCGATCGGAATACGCTCGTCCGCCTGGCGCTTTTAGGTGTGCTGGTCGCCCGAGACGGCGCGCGACCGCATGCGTCGGCGTCAGAGCGTGCCGCCCTTGACCGAGCGCTCACCCTCCTGCAGCTGTTGACGATGTCCCCACCTAAGGCCGTCGGAGGCGATGACGTCACGGGCGCCGCCTTCGGGACGGACTAGCGTCGTGAAGGCCCTCCAGACGATCGGTCTTACGAAACGGTACGGGCCGCTCGTCGCCCTGGATACCGTCTCGCTCCAAGTCGAGGAAGGGGAGATCTTCGGACTACTTGGGCCCAACGGCGCCGGCAAGAGCACACTTGTCGGCATTCTGACCGGCCTCGTGCTCCCGAGCGCGGGCCAGGCCCGCATCCTCGGCCGTCCCCATGACGATCCCGCAGCGCGTCGGGAGGTTGGCTACGTGCCCGAGTTGTTCCGGTCGGCACCCTGGCTCACCGCGGCCGAGACACTCCGGTTTCACGCCGCGTTTCTCCGCCGCCCGCTTACACCGGCGGATGCAGATGCCCTCCTGGACCGGGTGGGACTCGGCCATGTCGGCCGTCGACGCGTGGCGGGATTCAGCAAAGGCATGGAACAGCGGCTGGCGTGGGCGGCCGCGTTGGTGGGAGAGCCACGCCTGTTGTTGCTGGATGAGCCGACATCGGCACTCGATCCGAGCGGGCGCCATGAAATGGCGGGGCTGATGCGGGAGCTTCGCGACCGCGGAGTCACCATCTTCCTGAACAGCCATCTGCTGCGAGACCTCGAAGGACTGTGCGACAGCGTCGCACTCATCCGTCAGGGGCGTCTCGGCGACACAGGTCCGGTGCCGGTGGTGCTGGAAGGTGCGGGACCCCGCTTTCGTATTGACGTGGGGCCCATGTCCGATGCGATTTACGAAGAGCTTCGGGCACGGGGCATCGCGTGTACAGCGACGGACGAGGGGGCGGTGCTGGAAGTACCCGTCTCGCGGAGCGAGCTGCCGGCGGTGCATCGGGAGCTGGTCCGGCTGGGCTTGGCCGTGTACGAAGTCGTCCCGGTGCGGCGGACACTGGAGGAGTGGTTTTTGGAAGAGATAGAGACACCGTGAGGGTCTGGGCGCGTTTTACGGCCGTCGAGATCGGGCGGAAACGCCTCGTGCAGATGGCGGCGGCAGGCGCCGTGCTCTACGGCTTGCTCCTCTTTTGGGTACTCGGCCAGGTGCGTCTTGAGGCGGCTCCGATCGGGATTGTCAACGGAACGGCGCTGGCGCAGGCTTCCGCCCTGGGCATTGCCTTTTTCATCAACTACGGACTCATCGCCCTCTTTGCCGCCTTTGCCACCGCGGGCGCGCTGTCCGCGGATCGGGATCTGCTGGCGCTCGTCGTGCGACCCGTGTCGCGCCGCGCGATGGTGTGGGGACGCTTTTATGGGTACGGCGGTGCCACGGTGCTCTATGCGACCCTGGTGTACGTCCTGGTCCTCCTGGCCATTGGACTCCGGTTCGGCCTCCCGTCCACCGTACCGGAGCTTCTGGCCGCCTGGGGCTTCTTTGCCGCCGAGGGGCTGGCGGTCACCGCCGTCACCCTCTTGGCCTCCGTGTGGTTGTCCCCGATGGCAAACGGCATTGCTGTCTTGGGCCTCTATTTTCTGGTCTTTCTGGCCGGCAGCATCGGGCAGCTCGCACACATCGCCTCAAGCCTCTTCGGATCGTCAACCCCCGCCTTCGGGTATACCAGCGCGATCGCCAATCTCGTCCTGCCCTCCGATGCGGTGTACCGGTGGGCACTTTTTGAGGCTATGGGATCCATCCGCACGACCATTCCCCCGGCTCTTCTGGGACCCCTGGGGGCGGACAGCGTCACGAGCCCCCTCATCGCGGTGTACGCCGTCGTCTACGTGGCAGGTGTGGTCTGGCTCGCCGAGAGGGGATGGCGGCATCACGACCTCCACTGAGAAGGGCGCTTACGGGTAGCGGAATTCACGGCCGGCGCCGTCTATAATCCTGCTATACTGAGCCGGTGCGGCGTTTTTGGTCGA
>JAKATP010000113.1 GCA_021818685.1 Bacillota bacterium
TCTGTCGCTAGATCCCTTAAATCCCCGCATTCTGTTTGCGTCGCTCTTTTCCGTGCGGCGCGAACCCTGGCGGCTTACGAGCGGGGGTCCCGAATCGGCCCTCTACCGGTCTGTGGATGGCGGCGCCCACTTCACCCGGCTCGGATCCGGGAGTGGACTTCCGGAGGGAGTTTGGGGCCGAAGCGGGGTGTCTTGCTCCGGTGCCCGGTCCGGACGGGTCTACGCTCTTATCGAAGCCCGCGAGGGAGGCATCTACCGGTCCGACGACGGGGGCGACAACTGGGTGCGGGGCGATGACGGTGCAGGTGTGCGGGCGCGGCCCTGGTACTACTCGCACGTCTTCGCCGATCCCGGATCCGCGGATACCGTGTATGTCCTGGCCGGGAGCATGCTCCGTTCCACGGACGGAGGTCGCCACTTCCACCAGGTGGCGACCCCCCACCCGGACCATCACGATCTGTGGATTGATCCGACCGACTCGCGCCGCCTCATTCACGGGGCTGATGGCGGAGCCGCCATCTCTTTCGACCGGGGGGAGTCCTGGTCCAGTCTCTACAACCAACCGACAGGAGAGTTTTACCATATCGCCGTCGACCGCGGGCACCCCTACCGTGTCTACGGCAGCCAGCAGGACAATAGCACCATCTCGGTGCCGTCGGCGACCGATTTTCTGGGCATTACTGCCCGGGAGTGGTTTGACGTGGGGGGCGGGGAGAGCGGTCACATCGCGGTGCGGCCGGACGATGCCGCCATCGTGTACGCTGGCAGTTCCAGTTTCGGAGAGGGCGGCCGCATCACCCGCATCGACCGCCGCACGGATATTCGCCAGGATGTGTCGCCCTGGCCGGTTCTCACCCGGGGCCTCACCGGCCTTCAGTATCGCTACCGATTTCAGTGGACGACCCCCATCAGTCTTTCTCCCCACGATCCGAAGACCGTGCGGGTGGGGGCCAACGTGGTCTTCGAAACCCGGGATGAGGGCATGCACTGGAAGGTCATCAGCCCCGATCTGACTCGCCATGATGCACAGAAGCTGGGTCCTACCGGCGGCCCCTGGACGCCTGACCAGTCAGGTGTCGAGGTGTATTGCACCATCTTCGCGCTGGCGGAGTCGCCCGTCCGTGCTGGCCTCATCTGGGCCGGCACGGACGATGGGCTCGTACACCGAACGGCCGACGGCGGAGCGCACTGGGAGACGGTATCCCCGCCCGGGATGCCCGAGTGGGCAACCGTCACCGGGGTGGAGCCTGGACATCACGACGCGGAGGTCTGTTATGTGGCGGCGACGGCGTACCGCCTCGACGACCCCGCGCCCTACATCTTTCGTACGGGCGACGGCGGACGCAGCTGGAGCCCCATCACGACCGGACTGCCCGCCGATGCCTACGTGCGGGTGGTGAAGGAGGATCCGGAGGTGCCCGCGCTCTTATACTGCGGAACGGAGCGGGGGGTCTTCGTGTCCTTTGACGAGGGCGGGAGCTGGACCAGTATGCAGGGCACGCTGCCCGTCGTGCCCGTGCACGACCTTATCGTGCATGGGACGGATTTGGTGGCGGCGACCCATGGCCGGGCCCTGTGGATTCTCGACGATGTGAGTGGACTGCGCGAGCGGGCGGGGGCCGGGGCTCCGGTGGAACCGTGGCTTTATGCGCCCCGTCCCGCACAACGCGTGGTGCCGCCGAACGGATGGTACCTCTACGGTCGGCAGCAGGCTTCTCATGGTCAGGACGGGGGCGGACTGCCGCGATGGATTCCCCAGAATCCGGGGTACCGGGGGTCCGACGGGGGTTCGGGGACGTATGCGGGCTCGATCATGGAATTTCCCACCGGGACCTCCTATGTGGCCGACGTACCGGGGCCGGATAACCCAAGTCGTCCGCGACTTCTTGACGCGGGCGAGAACCCCCCGCGGGGCGCCCTCTTTCAATACTGGCTTCCCGGGCCGGTGGAAGAGGCCCGGATCCGGGTCCATGACGTCGCAGGCAAGCGCATCCATGAAGCCCGCCTGTGTCACGATGCCGGACCCCATCGGTATCTGTGGGATCTTCGCGACCCGGGATCGGCCCCCCGGCGGCAGGGGAAACCCTCCGCGCGTATCGCGCCGCTGGTGCCTTCTGGATCCTACACCGCGGATCTTTTGGTCGACGGCGTGGTCGCGCGGACCGTGCCCCTCCTGGTGGTCCAAGACCCCCGTCGAGAGGGCGATCCGGAGTCGTGCCGCCGGGTGTATGACCGGATAGGTCGCCTCGCCGCCGCCCTGTCCTCTGCGTACGCGTGGGCCGACTTCTGGGACGAGACGCTTCAGCTGCTGGAGGCATGCTATCCTCTTGCAGCCCCTCGGACAGAGGCCACCGACGGCACCTATGCCCGGATGCGCGACACGATGAGAGCGCGCGAAAGCCAGCTCGTCGGCGCCGGTCGCGGGGCACCCCCCGGTTTGGACGCCCAGACCGCGTATGTGGCCCGGCTCCTCGAGGAGACAGACGGAGCGGTGCCGCACGCCCTCGGGGCGATGGCGGATGAGCTGGAGCGGGATCTGCGGACGTGGGCAGATGAGGGTCGCCGCCTGTGGGATGACGCGGCACCGTTCGTGACCGCGACGCTGTCCGGTATGCGCTTTACACCCCCCGCACATTAGTCGCGGTACGAGAAGAGCCCGGACGCCAAGCCGCGTCCGGGCTCTCTGGACCTCCCGACGCCGTGGCTAGCCTCCCGATGCGGGAGCGGACGCGAGGTCGGCACCTTCCAGGATGATGTTGCTCTCTTTGATCGGCCGCGTGAACAGGGTGAGGACAAAGGAGACCACGGCGGCACCGCCCATACTGACCAAGCCGGCGGTGACAAAGCCGTTCGGGAGTAGCTGCGCGAAGAGCGGCCCTCCCAGCATGGCGCCCACGTTGAAGACCAGAAGCAGCCAGCCCGTCACGGTCCCGGCCAGCATGTCGCTGACGGAATCCTGACCGAGGGTGGACACCAGGTCGACGTAAATTCCCCACCCAGCGCCGAACGCAAAGGTCAGGATGAGGAGGGGGGCCTCACTCCGGGACACCAGGAACAGGCCTACGCCCCCCACGGCGATGAGGAGGGCAGCCAGACTCACGATGTACTTGCGCCCGAAGCGGTCGGCCAGATATCCGATGGGAAAGGCGCAGATGAGCCCCCCGAGACCGGCCATGGAGATGATAGCCGCGGCCTGGCCGCTCGGAAGACTGAGACCCTTCAGGAGGTACAGGGATCCGTAGCCGAGGAATGCAAACAGCGAAATCCCGAAGAAGAAGATGGAAAGCGACAGGATGTTGACATTGCGGTTGAAGATTCCGCGAAACGCTCGCGGAGCTCTTGTCTGTTCCTTGTACGTCTTCGGAATCACCGCGTAGAAGAGGATGAGGACTAGGAGCGACACGATTCCGGAGATGATGAAGGGCGTCTTGAAGTGCGGCAGGAACGGCTGGATGACATACGGCCCGACGAAGTTGCCGCCGCCGAAGAAGACGGCAAAAGCGGACACCGCCCGGCCTCGTGTCTCAAACAGGATGTCGCCCAACAGCGCGATGATGGCCGGCTGGAACATCCCGATGCCGACGCCGACCAGCATCCGGGAGATGAAAAGCATGGCCGGGGTGGTCGCAAACCCGGTGAGCACCGTGAACACGGCAAAGATGGCGACCGACAGCATGACGGTGTACTTGACCGAGAAGTGGTCGAAGAGATAGCCCCCGACCAGGCTGAAGAGTGCGATGCCAATGGCCATCCCGGTGGCGAGCGTGCCGAGGAGACTGGCCGAGGCATGGATATGGTGGACGATGAACGGCGCGCCGAAGTTGAAGAGGTTTCCGTCAAATCCCTCCATAAAAGCCGGCAGGGCGGCGACGATCACGATGGCGATGAATGCCCATCCGCTCCTACGGGCGATCGAGCGGACGGTCGGCTGCGCTTGCGATCCGGTACTCATACCCGGCGCCTCCTTCGCTTGTGTGGGGCCACGTCACGCAGTGATGGCAGTGCCGTGAAACTACCGACAAGACTACCAGAAAGCCGACGAACTGTGTCAACTAAGGGTAATGACAATCCGACCATCGATAAGAGCGAAAACGGCGAAAGAAGGCGTCGCGGATCGAGATCGGCATCAAGCATCCATCCCCATGAGTCGGCCTGTCCGTAGGGGGGTCGTCGTGTCGGCGGCGCGGACGGCGCGAGCCCGCGCCCGAGACGACCCGGTCAGGGCGACCCTTTATGGGCATCCACCGACGATGGCCGGCGCCCCATTTCGCGAAAGATTTCGCGGGGATTAAGGTTCGATTAATGTGATGGCATCAACGTCTGGATTCGGTATGGTGAAAAATGTCCGTGGTCCCCCGCTCCCTTGGAACCGTCCTTTCGCGTCGATCAAGCGAGTCCGACCATCTAAACGTGCAAGAAGGCAAGGAGGAGTTTCGTGCATACGCAGATGGGCCTGCGTCGAGGCGCCGTCTTCGGACTCGTGGGCCTAGGCCTGGCAGGATTGATGGCTGCCTGCGGGAGCCCAGGCGGTTCCGCGGCCGCGTCGAGCCAGAGCGGCCCCGTGAAATTGGTGTACTGGGCCGGTCACAGCTCGGGTGCGCTATACACAGCCGTCAAGGCAGAAGTCAAGCAGTTCAACAAGACCCATCCCGGAATCCAGGTGACGTTCATTGCCAAAGGGGCCTCCCACCATGGCCTCGCCGCATTTGAGGCCGGCCAGGCCCCGAATGTGGGCATGGTGAGTTCCTATATCGTGCCGCAGCTGGCGCAGGCGGGGGCGCTCGTCCCCCTCAATTCCTATATCAACGGGCCGAATGGCCTCACGGCCGCCCAGATCAAACAAGACTACTATCCCGTCGTCTGGAAGGACATGCTCATCGGCGGCAGCCAAACACGCTACCTGATGCCGCTGGAGAAGAAGTCGCTGGTGGTAATCTACTACAACGCCAACCTCTTCAGGAAAGCGGGCATTTCTTCTCCGCCCCGAACCTGGGCGCAGGTGGGAGCCGATGCGGCTAAGATCACGGCGCTGGGACCGAAGTACCACGGTATTGCCTGGACGCCGTCTCTCCGCCAGTTCCTCACCATCACGGCGGCCGACGGGGGTCGCATCTTCTCCAGCCAGGCCAACCGCAAGGCCTACAGTCTCGATAATCCGGCGGCCGCGGCCACCGTCTCGATGCTGAAAGCCTGGATCAAGCACGGCTACATGATCATGACCACCGGCTACGAGTACCAGCTCGACTTCGGAACCGGTGACGTCGGCATGCTGATTGACGCATCGGCCGGCTACACGTACGACTATGGGGCGGTCGGGGGCAAGTTCGTGATGGGTGGAGTGCCCGCTCCGCGGGGGACCACCGGCCACAGCGCCGAGTACATCAACGGCGCTTCCCTCACCATGTTCAACGTCGGCACCAAGGCCGAGAAGAACGCGTCGTGGATCTTCATGAAGTGGATGTCGTCGCCGTCCACCAACACCTACTGGAACGAACACACCAACTATCTGCCGCTCGGCCCGGCCGGCTATGCGATGATGCAGGGTTTCTACGCCAAGAACCCGGCGTGGGCGGCGAGCTACTCCAATCCGGCTTACTGGTGGTTTAAGCCTCGCGCCCGGGTGGCTAACTTCGAGGCGTCAAAGCCGCCGATGCTGTCGATTCTGATGAAGGGCCTACAGGGGCAACTGTCGGTGTCCCAGACCTTACAGCAGATGGACAGCGTAGGCACTGGCTACCTGAGCGGGCAGACACGCGGATAGGGACCCGGTGGAGGTAGACGTGGTCACGAGGGGCCGGCGCCACGGCCCCTCGTTGGGGGGACATGACATCGATGGAGCGCTCGGTCGCAGGTTCGCTGGCTGCGGAGAGAACACCCTCGCTAAGGCCGGTCCGCCGGGTGAGCGATGGGGTACGCGCGATCTTGTTTCTGGCACCGGCGGTTGCGTTTCTCTTGGTCTTCGTCTATATCCCGGCCGGGGTGTCCCTTGGTCTCGGATTCTTCCACTACAAGCTGACGGGCGTCGACACCACGTTCGCCGGGCTTTACAATTTCAAGGCGGCGCTGACCTATCCCGTCTTCTGGCAGGCATTTCGGAACACCCTGTACTATGCCGTGCTCATGATTCCGACGACCCTCGTGGGTGCCGTGCTCATCGCCCTGCTGCTCTACCGGGATCGGCGCATCTTCTCGATGATCCGGACCGTGGTGCTGCTGCCCTACATCACCCCGGTGATTGCGACGTCCATCGGCTGGCTGTGGATGTTTGATCCGCAGTACGGCATCTTAAACGCCGTCCTGACCGCCCTGCACTTGCCGGTGTCCCAGTGGCTTTTAAGCCCGCAGATGGCGATGCCGTCCATAGCCTTTTACAGTTTGTGGCATGGAATTGGCTTTGACGTGGTCATCGTGCTGAGTGCGCTCGCGGGCGTACCCCGTTCGGTGCTGGAAGCGGCCGCCATTGACGGGGCGACGGGCTGGCAGAAGTTCTGGAAGGTGACCTTTCCGCTTCTGTCTCCCGTCATATTCTTTCTGGCCATCGTGACGACCCTCGCCACCCTGCAGGCGTTCAGCCAGGTCTATGCGCTTTCGAGCGGAACGGGTGGTCCGGAGTATGCCACGATGACGATCCTGCTCCTCATGTACCTAACGGCATTTCAGTATTTCCATTTCTCGTATGCGGCGGCGATGGCCATCATCCTGGTGGTCATGATCCTGGTTCTGACCCTCGTGCAGGGGGCCCTGTCGCGGAGGTGGGTGTTCTACCAATGAGTACCGAGCGTCTGGCGCAGACAGAAATGCTGACGGGTCAGGAGCCACAGACGCAAGGGCCACCCCGCAGACGCCGGCCCGGTTCCTGGTCGGCGGGAGAGGTGCTGAGGGCGGTGGTGGCCGTCGTCGTCGGGCTCGCCTTCCTGTTCCCGCTCTATATCGCCCTCGTCACGTCCCTCGACACCAGGGCGGATGTGTTTACGTTTCCGCCGCACCTCACGCCGGACTGGCACTTCATCAATTACATCCGGATGTGGCACATGGGCCGGTGGCTCATGTATTTCGGCAATACGACCTTCATCACGCTCACCACGATCGCCATCGCGCTCATCACCAGCATCCTCGCCGCCTATGCGCTGTCGTTTCTGCACTTTCGGCGCCGTGAGCTGGTGTTCGTCATTCTCCTGGTGGTGCTGATGGTGCCGGGTGAGGCGCTCCTCATCCCGAACTACGTGATCCTGCATATGATGCATCTTCTGAACACCCGCTGGGCCCAGATCCTGCCCTATGGCGGCTCGGTGTTTGGCATCTTTCTCCTGCGCCAGCAGTTTCTGGCCATGCCGGACTCCTACCGGGAGGCCGCCCGCATGGATGGGGCAAGCCACCTCCGATTTCTCTGGTCGGTCGCCATTCCCTTGACGTTGCCCACCATCTTTACCATTGGTCTCTATATCTTCATCGGGTCCTGGAACTCGTTCCAATGGCCCCTTATCGTCACGGTCACGCACAACGTGCAGCCGATTGAGGTGGAGGTGTCGCGGCTGCAGATGGCGCACTCCGTGGATTGGCGCCGGCTTACGGCGGCCGGCTTCATGGCGACGAGTCCTCTCGTCGTGCTGTTTCTTATCCTGCAGCGTCACATTATCCGCGGCATCGGCCGCAATGAGGGCGTGAACATGTAGCCCCGAGCGCGGGTGGCGCCTCGCGGTCCGTGCGGGAGCAGGAATCGGGTGCGGGGTTTCCAATCCTGTGGGTGACGCGGTCACTGCAGGCCTTCTACGGCTTTGGCGCCCTCCGCTGGTTTAGACGGACGGAGCTTGGTGGATTCCCTATCTGCTCCTCGTCGGCAGGACCTGGGGACAGGTGGGACTCGCGGAGGTGTTTTGCCACGCCGTGTCGGCGGGCGCGTCTAAAGACCCGTTCGGACGGCGCACGCTGGTCGTAGTTAGCCTCTCGCGCTCGCGGTCGCTCTGCACATCGGTTTCTACCTGGGGGCCCGGCCCCGTCATTCTGGGAACTTTCGTCCCCGGCGCCTGAGGGTGTCGGGGACGTTCATCGGGGGCGCCGATGCGGCGTGGCGGGGGGTTATCTCGCCGTGCACCGGGGCTGGATCGGGCCGTATGCGGGCGAGGCGGCGGCGATGGCGCTCGGAATGCCGTTGGTGCTGCGGGGGCCCGAGCTTGAATCCTGGGGTCCCCTCCGTCCGCAGCGCCATTCCGCCAGCTGGGAGACACGAGCAGACCGTGCGGGGAGCGTCGGCCATGATGTGGCTGGTGCTGTGGGGGCGGGCCCCGACATGATGGCCGCGAGCGCCCTGAGCCACCGATTCGCGCGTCGCGTGCGGACTCTCAGACTGCTCGGGCTCCTGCTGGTGTTTTCGGTGTCGGAGTGGGGAGCGTGGGCGGCGTCCTCGCGGTGGCGGCCTACGCAGTCACCACCACCGCCATCTCCTCACCGGCTTTGTGTGCGGCTTGGCCGTATGCTGGGGTCCGGACAGTGTGCGCGCGGACCGGCGTGAGGGGTCGCGGCAGGCAGAGGGGGAGCCCTCCCCGAGGAGCGGAAGACCGTACCTGCCCCTGTGGACGATTCCTGCCGAAGG
>JAKATP010000114.1 GCA_021818685.1 Bacillota bacterium
TTCAGGCTCGAAAACCAGGGCTCGACGGCAAGGTCGGTCCAGTTGAGGGAGTACAGTAAGCGACCCTGGTACACACGTTTTATCTGGGTGATGAGAGAGTCCCAGGACGCCGTATAGCCCTCCATCGACACGAGCTCGGTGCCGATGTCATAGGATGCGACGTGCAAGGACGCGGCCAGGCGAGCGTAATGCACGATGGCGGTTTCGTAGTGGCGGAACCATTGGGCGGCCGAGCTGGGTACGATGTCCCCCCGCCAGAATCCGTAAGGGGTGAGCGTCTTCTCGTCCAAAATGGGCCGCAGCATGACGCGGAATCCCGCTCCCTGCAGGGCGGTCACCGCCTGCCGAATCTGGGAGTCGCTCGGCGTGAGGGCCCCGGCACCGATGTTGTCGGCGTAGGGTCCCGACTGACTGAGGGGGATGACGAGCGAAATGTCGGTGATGTCCCAGTTCTCCCACTCGCGCATCGAGGATTGGAAGCCCGCGCTGCTGGTCGTGCGGTAAAGCATCACATTCAAACCCCGTTGATACCGGGGGTTCGGGAGTTTCTTCACGGATGAGTACGTGATCTGCCGGATGAGCGGACCCACGGCCGTGGGCGCCGTGATGATCAGGGCCACCACGACCGCTCCCAGAATCACGATCCAGCGCGTCCGCATGAAATCCTCCCATGGCATTCGGTCCCGGCCCCGCCAGGAGACCTTGCCTCACCCGATGTCTTACTTTGGAGTGTGGCGTCGAATGCCGCCGGGCGCAATCCGATTGCGGTCGCAATTGCCGTCTCACGCGTCTTCGGCGGCAGATCGGGTCCGCCATCTCCATGCGTGGCCTGCCCACCCTATACCGGGCAGCCCTTCGTGCCGCCGCTTTCCTCCATGATCCGGCGATGGCCGGAACACGGTTGAGACTCTGTGCGAGACGGACGTTCCCTGCCCGGGATGCTAGCATGGGCCAACGTCCTCGACAGTGATGGATATGCCGGCATGAGAGACGGGGGGAGAGTCTGATGAGACAGCGTATCGCCGTCATTCGCTCCGCCGCTGCCCTGCTCGGTCTGCTGGTGCTCTTCCTGGTCGCGATGGTTGGCCTGTTCTGGGTCCTTGAAATCGTGCCGCTGCTGGCGCTCCTCGGGGTGGTCGTCTACTACGCCGTGATGTCGTCGCGGTCGCCGCACGCCTCGCATTCGAAAGACCGTTGACCCTAAATCAGTAAACCTTGCGGATACACGGGCGGCGAAGATCTGCGCCGAGAGACAGAAGGAGAGGCGGACATGGCCGATCGCACCGACCGGGGCTCGCTTCCTTTCATCGACCTCGACGTCCGGCGCGACGGCGAACAGGGAACGGTGGACCCGGTCAACGCCCGCGTCGCGCTTTTGTTTCAGGTTCATGAATGGCGGCGGCTTGGTGTGTTGGCGTTTGGCTGGTCGGATGACGCCTTAAACGTGGCCACGGGATGGCCGCCCCATCCAGACGTCCAGGAGCGCCTCGCCCGCCTCAACATCCCCGTACAGATGTTCGTGGCGGACGACGGCGCCTTGAAGCGGGCCTTCGACCGGGTGTACGGCCCCGAGAGCGACCGGGGCGAGCCGCGGTTCGGCGAGGTGGCCCTGCGCCTGGGCAAGCTCGATGAGGCCGCGCTCGAAGAGGCGCTCGCCTACCAGCGCCATCACGGCGGGCGTCTCGGCCAGATTCTGACCGGACTCCGGCATCTCACGTTTTGGGATGTGGCGGAAATCGTGGCGGCCCAGCGCCGGCTCCCGCTCGTGAACCTCCTGAAAGAAATGGGACCCATAGGCGGGGTGCCGTGGCATCTGATGCCGCGCGAATTCTGGTTCCGCCATCACATCGTGCCGCTGGAAGACGACGGGCAGGTGCTGCGCGTGGCGGTGGAAGACCCCGACACGCCGGGTCTTCACGCGCTGACCGGGCTCGGGCGGATCGTAATGCCCGTGGTGACGGGCCGGCGCGATATCGTCGGCATCCTGGGCGCCCGGTATGCCCACGATGACCTGGCCCACAGCCGGGAGGCCCTCGCGGCGTCGACCCCCCATTATTCCGCCCAGCGCCTCCTCACACCCTGCCAGACAGCCGTGCTGGTGGCGCTGGCGGCCGCTGTCGGAGCTGGCCTTTGGCGCAACAGCAGCCTCACCTTGATTGTGCTCAGCAGCCTGCTGCTGCTGACATACGCCGTCATGGTGACGTACCGCTTCTGGTTCGTGCAGAAGGCGACGGGACAGGCCCGTGAGGCGACGGTCTCGCAGGAGGAGCTCCAGGAGCTTAACGACTGGACGCTTCCCACCTACACGGTTTTGATTCCCATCCGGGATGAAGTGGCGGTGCTACCCACGCTCGCTCGGGCGGTGGAAGCGCTCGACTATCCGAAGGACCGACTCGACGTGAAACTGCTCGTCGAGCAGGACGACTACCGCACCATCCAGGCAGCCCTGCGGGGCGACCTCGCGAGCTACATCGAGATCGTGCCCGTGCCGCCGGATGAGCCGCGCACGAAGCCGAAAGCCTGCAATTACGGCCTGCAGCGCGCGCTGGGAGAGTTCGTCACCATTTTTGACGCCGAGGACATTCCGGATCCGGACCAGCTCAAGAAGGCGGTCGCCCTTTTCCGCCGGGCGGACCGTCGCATCGCCTGCATCCAGGCCAAACTGTCCTATTTTAACCGCGACCAGAATCTCCTCACGCGATGGTTTACCGCCGAATATGCCGTGTGGTTCGATCTCTACCTGCCGGCGCTCCAGGCCTCCGGCCACCCGATTCCCCTCGGGGGCTCCTCAAACCACTTTCGCACCGAGGTGCTGCGGGAAGTGGGGGGCTGGGACCCGTTTAACGTGACGGAGGACGCCGACCTCGGCATTCGCCTTCATCGGGCCGGCTATCGCACGGAGGTCATGGATTCGACCACCTATGAAGAGGCCAACTCCGAGTTTGTGAATTGGGTGCGCCAGCGCTCGCGGTGGGTGAAGGGATACCTGCAGACCTGGATCGTGCACATGCGCCATCCGGTGAGCCTCTACCGCCAGCTGGGCTTCCGGGGCTTCTGGAGCTTTCAGATGTCGCTCCTCGGCACCCCCCTTATGTTCTTGCTGAATCCGGTGTACTGGCTTCTCACGTCCTTATGGTTTGCCACCCAGTGGGCGTTCATCGGGCATCTCTTTCCCGTCGGCATCTACTACATCGGGATGCTGAACCTTCTGGCCGGGAACTTCGTGTTCGCCTATCTGAGCGCTGTCGCCTGTGCCCGGCGCGGCGATTGGGAGCTGGTGAAGTATGCTATCTTGTCGCCGCTCTACTGGAGCATGATGTCGCTCGGCGCCTGGAAGGCGTTTATCCAGCTTGTCCTGCGGCCGTCACATTGGGAGAAGACGGCGCACGGGCTCATGCGGGGCCAGGCCGTCGACATGATGGGGGGGAGAGCGGGATGAGTGTCGCCCGTCTTCATGCCCCCCTCGCCAGAAGGAAGGTAGTCGCCCATCATGGGCCGGGGATCCGGCATCTTCGAATCTGGGGATGGTCGGCCACAACCCTGTCCGCAGGACTCGTCAACATGGCCGTCGACGCCATGCTGTTTCGCGTATTGTGGGCGGTCCACTCACCCCTTGGCCACCTCGGTCTCACGCTCGGCTATTCCGCTCTGAGTTGGGCGGCCGGGAGCACCGCCTCGTGGGGCTGGCGTCTTTATGGGGCCCCGGCGATGGGTCTGCCCCCGGATGAGTCCCGCACCCGTCAGGCGGGCGCGGATCCCTGGTGGGTCACCCTGTGCCTGGAGGGCGGCCGCGCCGTCGTCGGCGAGCGCCTGACCAAGCGGTGCGCGCCATGGCTCTTTCGCAAGGGAGCGGCGAGCGTCTGATGGCTCGCTGATGGGGCACTTGCGCGTAAGCGTGGACGGGGAGGGGGTGTTGGATGGGTGCGGTAAGCGTCCCGGCGGCAGATCGCGGAGAGCAGGCGGCCGGGAAGATGGCTTTGCGGACATCCGAGAGCCTGTGGCTTCCCGGCCTCGTACTGGTCGTGAACCTCGCCGCGGCGCTCTACCTGTCGTACAAAATCCAGTATGTCGAGGCCGATGCCGTCTCCCGTGTAGCGAGCGCCTACTATGTGCTCTTCAGCGGCGACCCGCACCTCGGCGCTATCGGCTTTATCTGGAACCCGCTTCCAAGTTTGATGGAGCTGCCCTTGGTCCTCCTGAAGCCTCTCTTCCCGGCCCTGGCCGTGCGGGCGCTCGCGGGGTGTTTCGTGACGGCCCTCTTCGGCGCCTTGGGGGTGCGGCAGCTGCTCGGCCTCCTTACGGGCTTCGGCATTGACCGTCGCTACCGGATCCTGGCCGCCATCTGCTACGCGCTGAATCCCTTGATCCTGCTTTACTCCAGCAACGGGATGAGCGACATCATCCTGATGACCAGTTACCTCGGCGCGATACGGGGGGTGCTGGCCTACCTCGACGGCCGCTCCCTGCGGCCCCTCATGGAAGCGGCTTTGTGGCTCGTGGTGGCCTTTGGCGCGCGCTACGAGGCCATACCCTTCACGGCTTTCCTGGTATTGGGCCTTCTGTATGCGGTGTCGCGCACCCGGTCGTTGCGGGAAGCCGAGGGCGCCTCCATTCTTCTTGCGGCCCCCGTCGTCTATGCCGCCTCCATCTGGATGTACGTCAACTGGCTCATCATGAAAAACCCGCTCTACTTTCTCGTCTCGCCGTACGGCAACATCGCCCAGGTGGCCACGGGCGCTTACGCGACGCCGGCTTTGTCCTGGGCCTATCACAGCATTCTTCATACCGTTCTCTACACGGCGCACTTCTCGCTTCTCTACTGGCCGGTGTGGGTGGGGATCGCCGCTGCCCTCTACTGGACACTGAAACGAAAGAATGGAGATCCGCGCGGCGCGGTGCTCTTAGCCGCGCTCGTGGGTGCCCTGTCGCTGGAGATGGCGATGACTTACCACGGGTCGCTCGCCGCTTGGGATCGCTTTTATATGGACTATATCGTGATGGGCTTTGCCCTCGTGGCCTTTGCCGCCTCCAAGCTTCTCAGTATCCGAAAAGACCAGCGCGCCCTGCTGCTTGCCGGCATGGTGGTGTTGATGGCGCTTGGCGATGTGGGAACCTGGCAGGCCATGCAGGTTCCGTTTCTCTCCAACCCCGATGGCGTTATCATCGACCGGGCGCTGACCGGATCACCGCTACCGACGACTAACGGTGCCCGCTTTCAGGTGAGCCCGGTGGCTACGTATCTCAATGCGCATCCGCACCTGGTCGTGCTGGCGGACTCTTTTGACAGTTACAATGTGATCCTTCAGGTCCGAAACCCCCACCAGCTGGTCATCACCTCCGACGAGGACTTTGCGGGCATCCTGCACAACCCGCTCGGGCGGGTGAACGCCATTTTGGTGCCAAGGCCGCAAGGGGTGGCGACGCTCAATGCAATCAATTTTACCTACCCGCGCATGTGGAGCGGGCGGGTGCGGTGGACGTATCTGATGGAGTCTTTCCACGACGCCGCGCACATGCGCTTGTACGGGGTGAAAGACACGGCTCCCTGATCCCGGAGACAAAACGGCGGCCGGGGTATGCACACCCGGGCCGCCGCGGTTCTTCTGGACTCAGTACGTGAAGTTGTGGGTCGTCACGACCGTGGGCGTCCCATTCACCGGTTCGTAGAAGCGGAGGCTTAAGCTGTTGCCGGAAGCCGGCGGTGAGGTGGCGAACTGCACCACGATCTGCGTGCTGCTCCACGCATGCACATAAAGCCCATACCAGTTGCCGGAATAGCCATAGTTGCCCCCCGTGGTGAGGTCGGCAATCTGAAGAAGCCCCTGGTCATAGCCACCGCCGCCGGCGGCCGAGAGCGCCGGCTCGGATCCGAAGTTGGTGCCGTCGATGGTGAGGGTGTTGGATGCTCCGACGCTCACCCCAGAGACGGTGGGACTGGGTTCGGCTTGTGTTACGACCGGCACGGAGAGCGGCGAGCTCTGAGCGCCCGATGCCGTGACGATTTCGAGGGTGGCGTCTGACCCACCCTGCACGGCGGCTTCCCAATGACCGTCCACTTCATACGCGTTGGTGGGCGCGAGGAATGTGATGGCCGTATTGGTCCAGCTCTTGATGGCCACCGGGTACGCATTTCCGGGGGCCCCCCAGTTGACCCCGTTCTGGGAGATCCACACATATCCGCTTCCCTGGCTGCTTCCGAACTGGTTGCCGTAGATGGTGACATACTCGCCCGCGGATATGGGATCGGGTGAGATGGAGGAGACGGAGAGGGTCGGCGGGGCCACCACGCTGATGGAGTCCGGCGACGAGACGACGCCGCTGCCGTTTCCGATCCGGACGGTAGCGGTGCTGCCCGCCGTCAGCGCCGGTCCGGAATATCCATTCGGCACCTCGAACGACACCTTGGTGTCCGACCAGCTGAGAACCCGCACGGTGTACGCGTTCCCGGGAGCACCGTAGCTCACTCCGTTTTCGGCAATGGCGACGTAGCCGCTGCCCCGCGTGCTTCCGAAATTGCTGCCCGAGACGGTGACCGTCTCACCGGGGTACATCGATGCGGGGGCCGACGAGATGGTCGGTACCCCCGAGTACGAGGGGGTGCTGGCGGGCTTGGTGTAGGACGCTTCCGAGATCGCGCTCGTAAGGCGCGCCGCCCCTGACTCCGTGAGCTCCTGATAGGACGCCGGAGCGAGGGTCACGTTCTTGCCGTTCACGCCGATGGTCGTGGACGCCCCACTTTCGTTGACGAGAAAGAGATGGTAGCCGGCGCCGCTCTGCACCTCGCCGGCGATGACCGTGGAGCCGGCCCACGCCGAGAGCGTGCCGCCACCGGCGACCGCATGCATGAAGGCCGCGAGCGCGAGACCGGAGGGATAGAGCTGATTCATGGGAAGCTCCGGCGCCACGCCGTCACCCGCGATGGCAAAGAGGGCGTAGGCGGTGCCGGGAGTCGTGTCCACCGGGAACGACGGCGTGGGGGAGTGCGCCTGCCCGTCGTAACTCCAATACACGACGCGGCTCGCACCAAGCGCCCGCCACAGGATGGCGCTCTCGACCATGGCCGCGCCATAAACGGGCTCCGTGGTCTGCACGGTCGGCTGCCAGTAGGGGTTGAACTCCGTGATCCAGATCTGGATATGCGAGCGGTCGGACGGAGGCACATTGGCGGAGAGTTCCGACCTCACGTATTGCATGGCCCCACCGATGTACTGCGGCAGCAGGGTGAGAAGCTGGGAATTGCTGACCGGCGACATGAGGGGGTACTGGTGGACACTCACGAAGTTGATGTAGGGTGCAGTGGCCCGAAGAACCGTCTCGTTCCAGGCTTGACCTATCGCATCGGTGCCGGGGTCGAAGACGACGCCGACAGACATGGCTGGATCCACACCGTGGATGGCCTGCGCGATGAGGGCGGCCTGCTGGGCATAGTAGCTGGCCGACGTACTAGGGTTCAGATTGGCCGAGTAGTCCCAGGAGCCGTACTCTTCACTGCCGATCACAATGGCGTGAATGGGGAGGTTGTGCTGCACGATGTACTGCGTAAGCTGTGCCGCATCGGCCGGCGTGCCACCCCCGCTGAACGTGGGGTTCTCGTCATAGTTGAAGATGAATAGCCCGCTTGACCCGGTCGCGTTCAGTAGCTGTCCCCATTGGTCGAGCGATACCGCCCCGGTCCCGCCGTACCGAAAGGTGTTGGTGGTCCAGCTCCATTCGTTGTCGTTCGGAAACTCCTGGAACGCCATGCCGAGGTTTTGGAGGGCGCCGACCGTGGAAGACGCGTTCAGCTGCTGATCATAGCTGAAGACATTCAACCCGTAGTCGCTTCGCGCCACCGGAACGGTGGCAAACGGCGCGGATGCAACGGGGGAGTTGGACGACGAGAGGGACACGCGCGCGGTGGGAGTCGGGCGCGGGGCCGTCAGGGCCGACGGGCCGCTCCCGTGGGAAATGGAGGCCGGGATGGTGTGGTTCTGTCGATGACTGGAGGCCGCCGTGAGATGCCGGACGGTTTTCGGTCCGTGGGTGGTGGCCGCCACGGGCGCCGATGGGGGCGTGCTTCGCGACCCGGCCGCCTGGGAGGATGAATGCGGGGCCGCGGGCTTCGACGGATGGGCCGGCGGGTGATATGCGAGTAGCCCGGTTCCTACAAGCGCGCTGCCCGCGAGCGTCGCCAGCAGCCGAATTCGGCCGAACATACGTGTGCCTCCTCGTTATTGAAACGGGGAGCACAAAATAAGGCAGGTCCCGAGGGGGAACTGCCTTATGCATATTCCGCCGCTTCGGCAACTGGCTGGCATTCGCGTTGCGCGAGAAGCCCCTATAGCTTTGCGTCTCTGCCTTTCGACAGATTTGCCTTGATCCACGAGCCCTATTAAGTTTTCCCCAGAAATCCGCCACCTGCTGGATGGCAAGCCACAATCTAGCAGGTTGACTACGTTTGCGTCAACGTTTTACGTAAAAAATTTTTCCGGGCCAGTATATTCGCATCCAGCGGAGACGTCAGGCGTATCGCCAGAGTTCCGTGCCGAGAAGCTCCAGCGCCCGGCGGTGGCTCCGGAAGTATGTCGCCCGGGAAACGTGA
>JAKATP010000009.1 GCA_021818685.1 Bacillota bacterium
GGCTCCCGATCCGTCAACAAATTCACGAGGAGCGCCAGAATCCGCTCCCCGGGGGAGAGCCGACAGCGGGTCGCATCCCACCCGACGAGCCCATCCATCGTCGGCACCAGCCCGATCCGCGCGGCCATCGCCCGGATGAGCGGGCCCGCGCCGACCACCACCCCCGGTCGCACGATGTCTGCCATAGAGCGGGCGCTTCGTCATGCGGGGGCGCCATTCCTTTGCGTCACGATTCCGACTATGTCGGAGGCTAATTGGGGCGGTTACCAAATTTTATGTGGTGCGAAAGGTGAGTTGTACACCGTCGTGGTATAAGCGGGCTCGATGACTTCCCACACGTTGACCATGTGGTACGTGGTGTAAGCCTGCTTCACATGGACCCGGTAGGACTCCCAGTGCCGGGTGACATGCCAGCCATCGTGGCGCAGGCAGGTCCAGCGGCTCTGCGTGGTTCGGGCATAAATCCAGCAGCCCCAATCGTCCCGCACTCGCTGGCCGCACGTCTTGGCCCATCCCCCCCAACGCATGAACTCATAGTGGGACCACGGCCACCGGGCATTCACCATCCGGATGTAGCTCCCGTTCAACCCGGTCATCCGCGTGACCGCAACGCCCCCGAACTGCGGATTAGGTGGTCCCGTCGCCAGCGAGGCGGACTGAAGAACCCCACACACAAAAGGGCCCCGGTAATTGCCGCGGCCCATCGACGGAGACGCATGGCTCATCCCCCTCGTATTGCGCACGCGAACCAGAGTTAGGGCAGAGGGACCGGTACCGGCAGGGGAGGGCCGGACGGGTTGGATGGGCAGCGAGATCGTGACAGCACCTAAGTTGGGCTGGGAGGGCCACGAGTCGGTGAACACCACGACGTTGGGCGATGAGCCGCAGTTGGTCACGTAGAGGGCACTCACCCATCCCGACTTCGTTTGGTGAGGTCCAAGGTTCAGATTGACAATGGGACTATTCATGACGTTACCGCCCGGCTGATCGGCCAGCGCCAAGACCTTGGACGTAATCGTGTAGAGATTCGCCGAGATCGGGAGCAAGACCGCCGGCTCCGTCCAGGTGTTGGCCAACTGCATGAACGGCATACAAGCAGCTTCGGTGTACGCGGCGTTGCTCATGTGAATAGGCTGGTGGCTCGTATTCGTGACCCGCAGTTCCACGTCCACGGCCACCGCGTTATACGATCCCACCCCGCTGGGTCCCGGGTCTGCCCAAGCCTTCGGCAGAAACCGCGCTTGGATCACCTGGATGTTGAGCGACCGCAGCATGGCGTTCGCTTGCGGGGTCGCAAACGGCGGGCCGCCCGTCGCGGCGGCCTGGGCGGTTTCCTGGTAATCCGCGGAGTTGTTGGCCCACGGCATGATACGGAGCGCGACGTTATAAGCCCGGTGACCCCACGGAGTGTAGCGCTGCGCCACCAACCCGCCCGCTACGATGACCACCAAACAGAGCACCAGGACGGCGAGCCGGCGGCCAGCGCCTTCGGCCATACGCATACCTCTCATGCTCCCTCCACTACAAGATCCCGGGTCCGTCTGTGGTGCACGGACGCATGAAGTCTTCTGCGCCCCGGCGGGTCCGGGCCGGTCCAGCGCTTCGGCTCGACGGGCGCGGGGGCCGGGGCAAGCCAGAAGGCGAGCCGAGGCCACCAGCGTCGACGACGCAAGTCGCTAGGCACGGTTCCGGGCAGAATCCGTAACACGTGTCACGTTTTTGGGTTAGGGCGTAAAGAGCGCCTGGGCCACCTGGTAGAGACCCTGAGGCGTCGGCACCAGGAGCGCCACGGCGTCGGGCTTGGCGCCTTTCGTGGGCACAAACGCACTGACGTTGCCGTGGGCCGGTACCGTCACCCGTAAGACACGGTGGCCAGTCGAGGTGCCTGCCGCCCCGGGGAACAAACTGGGCGCAGGCGGCACGACCACCTGATCAACTGCCGTCATCGCGGCCCCATTTTGGGCCGCTCCCGTCAGCACGTCCTGGTTGGTGATCGTGAGAGCGCTGGCTGTGGGATTCGTAATCGTCACCGTCAGGGCGAGCGCCTGCATGCCGGGCGGCCCCGTCGTTCCGTGCGGGAGCGCCAGGGGCTTGGCGCCGGCCCTGTGGATGGCGAACTGGTCGGAGGGCTACTCCCCCGGCCGGAAGATTGCCACCACCGGCCGCCAAGGTGATAAGCAGGTTGACGATTGTCCCCGTGACACGACCTTGAGGTGCTCGTAGATGGGTTCCTGGTGCAAGCCGTAGCTCTGGATGATGAAGACGTTCCGGACCACTGCCTCGTTCACGGCCCTTTTCACGGCCTCGGCAAAGTCGGCATAAAGCCGGGTGTGGCGGCAGCCCCTCGTGTCCTGTTCGCCCCGCGCGAGCCGTTTTTCGAGCGTGGCGACGTCAAGGCCCGCATAGGCTGCGGCGTCCCCGCGCACCGCTTCCAGGATGCGTTCGCGCGCCTCCTTGGCCGCCCCACGATGAAGAACCCCCCAACCCGACTCCATTCGGAGAGGGGACGTTACGTGTCGAACCGTATAGAGCAGTGTCGAGCAGTCGATAACATGCGGCGGGAGAGACTTTCCATTGTTTGCCGAATGATATTTACCGTCTAAATGCGCCTTATCGGCTGGTTCTGACTCCGGCCCCACCAAAATGGAGGGTTACGGTATGAGGATAGGGAAAGCGATTCAGGCGGTAATCGCGGGGTCTTCCTTGGCGGTCATGTGCCTGTCATTCGTTGCATTGTCACCCGGACATGCTATTGCGACGTGCGACACAAACCACACCGTCATCGGCGCCATCGGTCCCACCGAGGCACCAAACACCGTATTCGGCGCTCATGCATATTTGAACACAGCTCCGATTGGAAACGAATGCTACGAAGTTTCGGCGTGAGACATGGCGAATAACGGCAGCAGCGAGTTCGCCCAAATCGGGCTTATGGAGTTAGGTCCAGACCAGGCAGGGTCTACCCCGGAGCTATCCGTGGAGTGGACGAACGGGACGACCCCGGTGGCGCCCGACGAGCTACTAATCTACCCGTCCGGAACTAATAGCTACATCGTCCTCTACGATGGTTCAACATCCCAGTGGCAGTTTAAGATGAATGGTTACGTTTACCTTACGAAGGGTCGCTGGGGTGGACGCCCACGAGTGGTGAGTGGTCCGACGAGGTCTACGCCTATCAGGATTACGTGCCGGGCACCAGTTCCAACCAGGAGGACTTCTCGACCCTGCAAATGAAGTATGCCGGGATCTGGTACAACCTCGAGTCGTACCCATCCTGGGTTAACAACACCCCGTACGGGGCATGGGGACCGAGAACTGTGGACAGCTTCGCAACGTACGACACACGCGGGTGAGGACATTCCCTCGCGGTCGCCAGCCATCCTTCTAACCAAGTCAAATCCCTTGCGGAGGTGCGATGCCGTGAACCGTCACTTGGTAATCGGAACAGCTGGGCTCGCCTTGGGAATGGCGCTGGTAGCGACTCTGGTTGTCAACGCGCACGCCTCACCCTCTAGTCCGTCGTTGGAGTGGCTAAAATCGAACCAGGGCTTCGTAGTATCTCCACTTCAAGCGACGGAACCGATCGGTATGGCGACGGCAGAGGCAGCCGTTTTTAGCCGGAACGCCTTTCCTCTCTTGCCTAAATCGACACCGATGGCGGCCGAACTCCTCATGTGGGAACTCCCGGGAAATCAGACAGGATTGGGGAGGATGCAACCCGTGTGGCTCATTACGTGGTCTCAGACCTACACATGGGTGAATCCCGTAATCGCTCCCGCGGGTTCCCCGGCCCCAGCCACGCCCTCCATCACCTATTACCATATGAACGTCATTGTCAGCGCAACGACCGGGAAGGCTCTCATAGCGTTTCCCAGCCCATAGCCGCTCCGAATATGCGTCCCGCTGAGGTGCCGTACGCGGCTTAGAGACGCCGACCAATGACGCTCGGCTT
Source organism: Bacillota bacterium (assembly GCA_021818685.1). Taxonomy (GTDB): domain Bacteria; phylum Bacillota; class Sulfobacillia; order Sulfobacillales; family JAIMBI01; genus JAKATP01. The sequence goes on from JAKATP010000009.1 coordinate 3,953, forward strand.
GACCCGCCGACCCGGTGCTCGCTGATCAATGCATTGAGGAGGGGGGTCCTCCTTGGTCTTCGGGCTTAAGAAGCCATGGGCCGACGCGCTCGCGGCCGGCACAAAGAGCTGGGAACTCTAGGCCGACATCCCCCGCCACCGCCAGGTCAGGATCCCCACGGTGCTGGGGCTCAGCTTCCGCATGTCAAATAGTGGAGCTCGAAGGATTTAACGGGGGCTGAAAATAGAACATATGACGCAAAGGAGTGGGGCCCGCCGGTCGCGAAGCCTCGAGTATGCGGCAATCCCCGGATGACGCCCTGGTCTTGGCCAACGACCCCAATATTTTCCGCAGGCGGGGCTTCCCCCACCACGGTACCGTCTTCCCGCATCGCCACACGGCCAAGCCGCACGCACATCTGGGGCAGATGCTCGATGGCGTGGAGCCAGCGCTCTTTTTTCGTCAGCCGCTCGGTTTTTTCGGGGGTGGGAGCCTCCGAGATATATGGCAAACTATCGTAGTAATAGGCGCGCAAGAGACGGCTTTCAGGCGGGAGCACCGCCGTTACGAACTTCTCATAATCGACCCACCGACTCGAACCGATGGGCTGTGACCCATTGCACGTAGGCCCCGTCAATAAACACCGCGACGCGCTCCACAGGCCGTCCTCCCTTCGGCACTTCCCACTGCCCTCTTAGCCCGGTGCTGCTCGCGTCTGTTGATGGTCCAGGCCCTGCCGACTGGCTTCGGAAGCCTCCGCACATTCCCTACCGGACGCCATGAAGGGCCAGCGCGGCGAGCCCTTAGGGGAGATTCGTGGTCGTGCCCGCGGATTCACGAAACGTCTGCGTCGGACTGCCGGCGCCCTGGTGCCTGCACGACGACCACCGCCTATGTCCTCACTGTCAGGCCTTCGGAGTCGCAAGGGGAACCCCCTCCGCGCACAGGGGACAGTCTGCCGCCCGGTAGGCGGCCGCCAGCAGCCGGAGCACACTGAACGTCGGATAGGGAATCCGGAAATCCTCGGGACGGCGGTCGACCAGGACGCCCACCCCTACCACCTCGGCTCCGGCCTCGCGCACCGCATCGACCGCCAGCATCACGGAACCACCCGTGGTCATGGCGTCCTCCACCACCAACACCCGCTCGCCAGGCAGCGGCCGGAGCCCGCGGCGGATGACCATACGTTTTTGGCCGCCCTGCCCTTCCACCTTTTCGGCGAAGCTCGCCTTTGGACCCGATGGCATCTCGGAGGCGACAGCCCACGCCAGGATCACCCCGCCCATGGCCGGGCCCACGATCCGATCCGGCGAAAGGCTCTCCCCAAAACGTGCCAGCTCACGGATCCAGGGCCGAGCCCGCCCCGGATCCTCCATTAACTTCGACAAGAGCATGAAGCGATCGCCATGCCGCCCCGACGTGAGGAGAAAGTGTCCCTCCATCAGTGCGCCCGTTTCGATAAGGTCTGCCAGCCAGCCTGCCTCAGCCACAGGTCACCCCTCTCACTAGGTTCTCGACCACGGTCAAGCGTGCGCGGGGATCGGCGGCCCCAGTCACTGCGCGGCCCACCACCAGATCCGTGGCGCCTCGTGCGTAAGCCTCATCCGGGCGGCCGATGCGCGCCTGATCCCCGACCGCATCGCCCGGCAGGCGGATGCCGGGCACGATAAGACGGGCTTGGTCGTGAGCCGCCCGCAGGCTTCCCACCTCCTCGGCCGAGGTGATAAACGCACGGACCCCCGCTCTGTATGCCATCTCGAACAGGCGCTGGGCGAGGACTCCCGGCGCGGGGAGTCCCATGGCCCTAAGGGCAGCCTCATCAAGACTGGTGAGCACGGTCACGGCCGCCACCTGCAAGGAGTCGCCGGCCCCGGCCACCGCCCCCTCCAGCATGGCCCGACCGCCCGCGGCGTGGACGGTGAGCAAGCTTACCCCGAGCTCCCGCGCCCGAGCCGTCGCCCGCTCCACCGTCCGGGGAATGTCATGAAGCTTCAGATCGAGGAAGACCGACAGACCACGCCTGATCCAGGCGCGAATCGGGTCAGGGCCTGCGGCCGTGAACAATTCGAGTCCGACTTTATAGTGTCGCTGCGGGTGGAGCTGTTCTATCAGGGCCTCCGCCGCGTGTACGTCGGCCATATCGAGCGCAATCCACACGGTGGGGGGCCTCTTAGTGCTCATCGGCTTCTCCTTTCGCTGGCGGGTGGGCCGCTCCCACCGCCTCCGCCACGGATCCGAAACCGTATTGCCGGAGGATCTCCGGCAGATCGTCGATGACCCGCGTCATGGCGTCCGGACGGCCGAAGGTGGCGGTCCCCACCATGACCGCCGACGCGCCCGCCATGAAGTACTCCAGCGCATCCCGCGCTGTTTCGATGCCGCCCATGCCCACGACCGGCAGCGGAATCCGCCGTGATACCTCATAGACCACCCGCACCCCGACCGGTCGGATGGCGGGCCCGGACAGACCGCCGCTTCCCCCACCCAGCGCAGGGCGTCGCCGGTCAAGATCGATGGCCATGCCGAGAAGCGTGTTGATGGCTGTCAGGGCTGCAGCTCCTGCCGACTGGGCCGCCTGACCCACCTCCAGGACGCGGTCGGTGTTGGGAGAGAGCTTGACCCATACGGGCCGTCCGGCCGTCTCCACCACCGCTCGCACCACCTCGAAGGCCCGATCGGGGTCATGCCCAAACTGCATCCCACCCTCTTTAATATTCGGACAAGAAATATTCACCTCGAGCGCCGCGATTCCCGATTCACGCGCGAGACACTCGCTCACCCGCCGGTACTCGTCAACGGTGTGCCCGATGACGTTCACCACCAGGACCGTCCCGAGCTCTCGCAAGAAGGGCAGATCGTCGCGGATGAACGCCCGGACGCCCGGATTCTGCAGACCGATGGAGTTCAAAAGTCCCGACGGCGTCTCCCAGACCCGTGGCGGTGGGTTTCCGGACCACGAGTCCACCGCCACGCCCTTAACGGCGATGCCTCCGAGTCGTCGCATGTCAACGTGCGCGCGGTATTCGGGCCCGAACCCGAACGTACCCGAGGCGGCCAGCACGGGATTTTGAAGAACGATCCTGCCGATGTGCGCTGTGAGATCCACATCCCGGATCATGGCGGGGCCTCCCCGTAAAGCATTTCGCGTGCAAACACGGGCCCGTCCGTGCACACCCGATACCAGGTCCGGCCCGCCCCCGGGGCTCCGGGTACCACGCAGGCCAGACACGCACCGACCCCACAACCCATGCGCTGTTCAAAGCCGAGCCAGGCCGGACAATGAGCATCCGTCGTCAAGCGGGCCACCTCGTGCAGCATCGGCGCCGGCCCGCAGGCCATCACGGATCCGTGTGGGTGCGCTGAGAGCCACGTCGCCAGGAGGTCCGTCACCCGGCCCCGACGTCCGAAGCTCCCGTCGTCCGTGCAGAGGGCGGGGTGCAGACCCCGTGCGCCGAAGTCATCGACCATAACCAGGGCCTCGCGATCGCGTGCCCCCAGGAGGACGGCCAGCGATGCGTCCGGCCAACACTGCGCATAAAAGAACAACGGGGGAATCCCCACACCCCCTCCGACGAGCGCCAGCGGCCCCGGAGGCGGTGGCGGAAACCCCCGTCCGAGCGGGCCCATGACATCAAGGTCTTCACCCACCGCTCGCCCGGCGAGCCAGGCGGTGCCGGCACCCACCACCCGGAACAGAATGCCGACCCGTCCGTCGTCCACGCGGGAGAAGGACAGCGGGCGCCGGAGCGTGCCCCCTGTCGCCACATGCAGAAACTGGCCCGGTTCCGGCCTGCGGCCGAGGCCGCTCGCATCGAGCAACAGCTCCACGTGATCCGACGCCGGAACCCGTCGCTCAACGATGGTAAGCCGCATGGCGCGCATCATCCTCTCGCCACTCATTGAGGGACCGGACGGTGAAGGGGGACTGACTGCGGGATCGCACCCCCGCCATCGCGGCCCGAAGAGTGTCCAGCGAGGTGAGACACCAGACGCCACTTTCCGCCGCCTGGCGCCGGATGTAGAAGCCTTCGGATTGGGCCTGCTCGACATTCAATCCCGGCTCTGGCTTCCCAGGATGACCGCCCCGGGTGATGGTGTTGACGACGAGGTCGAACTGACCCTCGCGAATCTGGTCCACGAGGTGGGGCCGTCGCTCGGTCAGTCGATGGACGGGCGTCGCTGCAACCCCGGCCAGAGAGAGGGCTGCCAGGGTGCCGGTCGTAGCGGAGAGGCGAAAGCCGAGTCGGGCCAGCTCGACCAAGAGCGGCACCGCCTCCGCCTTGTCCTGATCGGCAATGGTGGCCAATACGCGGCCCCGGACGGGAAGTCGGAAGCCCGCGGCCAAAAAGGCCTTATAGAGGGCAGCCGGCAAGGTTGTATCGATGCCCATCGCCTCGCCCGTAGACTTCATCTCAGGTCCGAGGGCCGTGTCCACCCGTGAGAGCTTGGCAAACGAAAACACCGGCATCTTGACGGAAAAGCCGGCAGGGGCGGGCATGACCCCGTCACGATAGCCGAGAGCGGCCAGGGACTCGCCCACCATCGCCGCCACTGCCAGATCCACCATCGGTACGCCCGTCGCCTTCGTGACGAAAGGCACCGTCCGGCTCGCGCGGGGATTGGCCTCGATCACATAGAGCTGCCCGCCTTCCGCGACGAACTGGATGTTGAGATGCCCGATAACATGAAGACCCCGCGCAAGCCGTACGCTCGTCTCCTCGACCTGCCGGAGGAGCGGATCTCCCGCCGCGACCGGCGGCAGGACCGCCACCGAGTCACCCGAATGCACCCCGGCGCGCTCGATATGTTCCAGAACCGCCGGTATCACGACGGTCGAGCCGTCCGCGACCGCATCCACCTCGAGCTCGATGCCAGCGACATAGCGGTCTACCAGCACGGGCCGTCCCGGCTCTACGAGCAGCGCGTGCACCATATAGTCTCGCAGTTCATCCGGGGTGTCGACGATCCGCATCGCGCGGCCGCCCAAGACGTAGGACGGCCGGACCAAGACGGGATAGCCGACCCGCTCGGCGATGACCAAGGCTTCCTCCATGGACAGAGCCGTGCCGCCCTCCGGGCGCTTGATGCCGAGTTCACTCAAGACGTCGTCAAAGCGCGCCCGGTCCTCCGCCCGGTCCATGTCACTGAGCGCGGTGCCCCAAAGGGTCACCCCCGCCTGCGCGAGCTGGGCGGCGAGGTTCAGCGCCGTCTGGCCGCCAAACTGCACGAGCACCGCCTCGGCGCCCTCCAGCTCCACCACGTTCAGGACGTCCTCCAGCGTCAGGGGCTCGAAGTACAGTCGATCCGACGCGTTGTAGTCGGTGGACACCGTCTCGGGGTTATTGTTGATCATCACGGCTTGGAAGCCGCGGCGGTGCAGGGCCTCCAGCGCGTGGACCGAGCAGCAGTCAAACTCGATGCCCTGCCCGATCCGAATGGGGCCCGATCCGAGCACCACCACCGTCCGGCCCGTAAGCGGCCGGGCCTCGTTCTCCGTCTCATACGTACTGTAGAAGTAGGGTGTAGCCGCCTCGAACTCGCCGGCGCAGGTGTCGACAAGCTTGTACGTCGGCTGCACGCCCGCCCGCAGACGCTCCTCCCGGAGCGCGGCCTCGCTGATGCCGAGGATCTCGGCCAGACGCCGGTCCGAGAAGCCCAGCTGTTTTAGACGACGGAGGTTCGGCCCAAGCCCTTCCGGCTCGGCGCGCAAGGCCGCTTCCGCTTGCAGGATGGTCTGAATCTCCCTAAGAAACCAGCGGTCGACCGCCGTGCGCCGATGAATCTCGTCCACTGTCACCCCACGCTCTAAGAGCGCCGCCATGCGAAACAAGCGGCGGTCGGTAGGGACCTCCACCTCCCGCCAGAGCGCCGCGTCAGGCAAATCGGCGTCTTCGGGGCCCGTCAACCCGTCGCGGCCAATGTCCAGAGAACGGATGGCCTTTTGGAGAGCCCCCGCAAATGTCCGGTCGAGGGCCATCACCTCACCGGTGGCCTTCATCTGGGTGCCGAGCTCGCGGTCGGCCGCGTCGAACTTGTCAAAAGGCCAGCGGGGAATCTTGACCACCACGTAGTCGAGCGCGGGCTCGAAGGCCGCGGTCGTTCGTCCCGTGACCGGGTTGATAATCTCGTCGAGGTTGAGGCCGAGGCCGATTTTGGCGGCCACCCGCGCGATGGGATAGCCGGTGGCCTTGCTGGCCAGGGCACTCGAGCGGGAGACCCGCGGGTTCACCTCAATCACCCGATACTCCCCACTCGCTGGATCCACTGCAAACTGGACGTTACATCCGCCCTGCACGTCCAGGGCCTCGACGATGTCGAGCGCCGCGCGCCGAAGCCGGTGATATTCGACGTCAGTCAGGGTCTGGCTCGGAGCGACCACGATGGAGTCGCCGGTATGGACGCCGACCGGGTCCAGGTTTTCCATGTTGCAGACGACAATCGCCGTGCCGGCGTGATCGCGCATCACCTCGTACTCAATCTCTTTATAGCCCTTCATCGATGTCTCGATGAGAGCCTGATGAATCGGGCTCGTGGCCAGCGCCCGCTCTACCACCCGGATAAGCTCCGGTGCGTCGTCGGCGAAGCCGCCGCCGCTGCCGGCTAGGGTGTAGGCCGGCCGGACCACCACGGGGTACCCAACCGACTGCGCAAATTCGAGAGCCTCAGCCGCACTGGTGACACTCCGACTCTCGGCGATAGGCTGATGAAGCTCCAGCATGGCCGTCCGAAACAGGTTGCGGTCCTCCGCTCGCTCGATGCCGGAGAGGGGCGTGCCCAAAAGCTCCACCCCGAGGTCACTCAGGATCCCGGCCCGGGCGAGCTCCCGGGCCAGGTTCAGACCCATCTGCCCGCCGAGCGTCGCCAAAATACCGTCTGGCCGCTCGCGCGCGAGAATATTGGCCAGGAAAGACACGGTCAACGGCTCCACATACACCCGGTCGGCGACGCCAAGGTCGGTCATGATGGTGGCGGGATTGCTGTTCACCAGCACCACCTCCACGCCCTCCTCCCGAAGCGCTCGGCAGGCCTGGGTGCCCGCGTAGTCAAACTCGGCCGCCTGACCAATCACGATCGGCCCCGACCCGATGACCAGCACTCGCTTCAAATCTGCGCGCCGTGGCATCTAGTCCCTCCCCGCCAGCATGGCCATGAACTCGTCAAACACATAACCGGCATCGTGCGGCCCGGGCCCGCCCTCGGGATGGTGCTGGACCGTGAGCACGGGCCGAGTCGCGTGCTGGAGCCCCTCTACCGTCTGATCATGGAGATTCACGAAGCGGACCCGCCACCCGTCGGGGAGGGTCTCGCCATCGACGGCGTAGCCGTGGTTCTGCGCTGTGATCTGTACGCACGCCCGATCGCGATCCAAGACCGGATGGTTGGCGCCGTGATGGCCGAATTTGAGGGCATAGGTGCGTCCGCCCACCGCCAGGGCCACCAGCTGGTGGCCGAGACAGATGCCGAGGGTGGGATAGCGCTCGATGGCCGCGCGCACGGTGTCAAGCCGCCCTCGCAGATCATCGGGGTTGCCGGGCCCGTTCGAGAGGACGACGCCCGCCGGGCGGACGCGAGTCAGATCCTCCGCCGAGGCAAAGGCCGGCAGCACCGTCACCCGGGCACCCCGGCGGGTGAGTTCGTCCGTGATACCGGTCTTCAAACCATAGTCGATGACGGCCACCCGCGGTCCCTTCTCCTGGCCGCACTGATAGCGAAACGACGCCGTCACCTCGTCGACGATACGAGTCAGATCGAGACCCTGGGCCCGTCGCACGGCCGCTGGAACGTCAGCGGACGCGTCGCACAGCACCCCTTTGAGGGTACCGTCGCTGCGGAGCCGACGGGTGAGCGCCCGGGTGTCCACGCCCGCCAGAATCCCGATGCCGCGCGCCGCGCAGAAGGCTCGCAGGGGGGCCTCCGACAGGGCGTGCGACGGCTCTTTCAATTCACGCACCACCATCGCCCGTGCAGAAGGCTGCCGGGATTCCGAAAAATCGGCCCGGGTGCCGTAGCTCCCGATTAACGGATACGTAAAGACCACAATCTGACCCGCGTAGGAGGGGTCCGTCAACACCTCCTGGTAGCCGGTCATGGCCGTGTTGAAGACCACCTCCCCCACCGGCTCACGCGCGTCGAGCACGAGCTCACCGCCGTAACGGCTCCCGTCCTCCAGCAACAGCCAGCCCGGCCGCTTCACACCAGCACCTCCCCATCCCGGAATGTGAACCGGCCGCCCACCATCGTCGCCACGACCCGCCCCTGAAGCCGCAGGCCCGCAAGCGGCGTGTTGCGGCCCTGCGAATAGAACCGGGCGGGATCGACCGTCCACGCCGCGTTCGGATCAATCACCGTCAGATCAGCGGGCGCTCCCCCCACGAGACCCGAAAACGCCTCCCCGACCACCTGATGCGGTCCTACCGTCACCGGCGCCAGGGCCTTTAGCGGAGAAAGCCGCGCATCCCGCCACAAAAGGGTGAGCACGGCTCCAATCAGGGTCTCGATGCCGCTGATGCCAAACGGCGCCGCAACATACGGCGCCGCTTTCTCTGCCGCGCTGTGGGGGGCATGGTCACTCGCGAACACCGTCAAAAGACCGGAGACCAGAGCTGCTCGCACGGCCTCCTGAGCCGCTTGTGGACGGAGCGGGGGATTCACCTTGGTCACGGCGTCGTCCCCAAACCGGAGCAGCCATTCGTCGCTCGCCAGGCAGTGATGGGGGGTGGCCTCGCCCGTCACCGGAAGGCCCTGTCCCCGCGCCCACCCGAGCGCCTGTAAGGTCCCCGGCACCGAGCAATGGGCCAGGTGAAGGCGGCCGCCGTACTCGGCCGCGAGGGCCACGTCTCGAAAAGCGAGCACGCTTTCTGATGCGGCCGGCTGACCAGGGAGGCCAAGACGCCGCGCGGGCTCACCCGCGTGCACCACTCCGCCCGCGGCGAGGATCGGATCCTCGAGGTGCTGGATGACGGGGAGGCCGGAATGTCGCGACCACGACAGCGCCGCCGCCATCAGAGCCGGATCGTACAGAGCTCGACCGTCGTCTGAGAATGCGCGGGCACCCGCCGCCTGCATGGCTGCCCACGGCGCCGCCTCACGCCCCCGGGAACCCCGCGACAGGGCCCCGATGGGCCAGACCCGGACGCGGCCCCCGGCCCTTGCGATCTGATCCGATACCGCCGCGGGGCTGTCCACGACCGGCACCGTGTTCGGCATCACCCCGACGGTCGTGACACCCCCCGCCGCAGCCGCGCGGACCCCCGAGACCCAGTCTTCTTTCCAGGTCTGTCCGGGGTCGCGAAAGTGTACATGCAGGTCCGTAATGCGTGGCACCACCCAGCAGCCGTCGATCCGCACGATCTCTTCGGGTGCGGTGCCCGGCTGACGTGAGACCACCACGCCGTCCCGCACCTGCAGGTCGGTCCTTTCCATGACGTTCAAAAACGGATCCACCATGAGGCCGCCCGTGAACCGGTACGCGGTCACGTCGACACGCCTCTGCCCAGCACAAAGACGCCGTCGGGTGTCCCGTCCAATTCCCGCAGATTGACATGCACGTATTCATCGTCGGCGGTGGGGATGTTCTTGCCGACAAAGTCGGGTCGGATGGGAAGCTCCCGGTGACCCCGGTCCACCAGGACCGCCAGCTCGATCCGGCGCGCTCGACCCGCCGCGGTGACGGCATCCATGGCGGCGCGTACGGAACGGCCGGTCCAGATCACGTCATCCACGATGACGACCACTCGGCCCCCGGCGGGCCAAGCCGGCACCGGCCGCTCAGAGGGGGGGCGGTCATCCCGGAAGGGCCCGATCTCCAGGGCATAAACAGGGACCGGCACCGAGGCGTGCTCGATCTCCGCGAGCAGCCGTCCGAGCCGCTCGGCCAGCGGTTGGCCGCGCCGGGCGATGCCCACCAGCATCAGGCCCTCCACGCCCCGGTTCTTTTCCGCTATCTCGTGCGCGATGCGGCGAAGTGCCCGTCCGACGGCCTCGCCATCCAGGATAAGACGGCCGCCACCCTGGCTTTGCTGCATAAAAACCGCCCTTCCCACAAGGAAGGGCGCAAACTTGCCGCCAATCCTTGCCGACCTCACCGGGTCGAATTAAAGGATCAGGATCTTCTGGCATCACTATACCCGGAAGCCGAGGGAGCCGCAAGCAGCCGCCCTCGTTATTCCCCGTTATCCCCCGGTCCGTCCCCTCCATCACTTCGGACCACAATGGCCCCCGCGACATTCTCCAGCCATCCGCGGTCCATCGCGCGCAGCACCTCCCGCACCCGGTCGCCGGTGAGACGCGGGAGCCACACCCGGTCCGGATAGACGATGCTCACGGGCGCCTGCACACAGAAACGGAGACAGGCCGTCGGCACCACCACCAGCGAGCGGCCGCGCGCAGCCAGGAGCCACTCGTGACGCGCCTCTATCCCCCCTCGCTCGCGGCACACCGCCCCCTGGCAGACAAGGACGCGCCGCGACGCCTCAGCGACCGGCCGCGGCATCGTCGTCTCCGCACGCCCCGGCCCCTATCACAGCACCGGGCAGGATCGCAGAGGGCACGCACATCCCGGGCGGCAGCGACCCCTCGAGCGGCTGTCCGAGCTCGGCTAAGGGACCGGCCCAGGATCCCGGCACCGGCTCAAAGCCGAGGAGCCGGACTCCGCGGTCAACAGGATGGCGAAAGGCGAGATGAAAGGCATGGAGAGCCTGCGCCCTTAGGCCAAGCTCCTCAGAGCCTCCGTAGACGCGGTCGCCTGCCACCGGAAACCCGAGGTGTGCGAGGTGCACCCGGATCTGGTGCGTGCGCCCGGTTTCCAGAGAAAGCTCCAGGAGCGTGTACCCGCGCCAGCGGGCGAGGGTCCGGTAGCGCGTCGCCGACGGGCGTCCGTCCCGCACCACCGCCATCTTGCGGCGGTCGCGCGGATCCCGACCGATGGGAGCCTCGATGCGGCCCGCAGGGGGATCGAGCACTCCCCGGATGAGCGCCCAGTAGCGTCGCTCGACCAGATGGTCCTGGATGCTCCGCGAAAGGCGCTCCCGTGTGCGCGCATCACGCGCCACCACCATGAGCCCGGACGTGTCCCGGTCGAGGCGGTGGACGATGCCCGGGCGCACCGTCGCCTCGGGGTCGGGCTGCAATTCATTCCAGAGAGCGTGCACGAGGGTATTGTGCCAGTTGGCCGGAGCCGGATGGACCACGACCCCGGCGGGCTTGGCGACGATGAGCAGATAGGCGTCTTCAAAACGGATGGGGATCGGCAGGGGCGGGGGTTCGTAGTTGAGGACCAGCGCATCCGGGTCCTCATCTGGCTCTCCGTCCACCCACACCACTTCCCCGACCTGGAGCGGAGTGGCGGGCGCGGTGACGCGGCGGCCGTCTACCTGCACCAGCCCGCCTCGGACGGCTCCCTGCCAGCGCGTGCGCGACCATTCCGGCCACTGCACAGAAAGCCAGCGGTCAAGACGCGTCCCGTCTCCGTTCGCCTCCACCGCTGCCTGCAGCGGTTTTTTCGCCCTACCCGATGTCATGGTCCCGATGCCACGCTTCCCATAACAGGATGGCCATCCCGATCACGATGGCGGAGTCGGCCAGGTTGAACACGGCAAAGCCCTGTACGTGAATATAATCCACCACCCGTCCGCTCACGAGCCGATCCCACAGGTTCCCCGCTGCGCCCCCCATAACGAGACCGGTGGCAGCTCCTGTCCAGGCCGGAAGCCGGGGACGTCGAGCGACGATCGCGAGCCCGCCCGCCAGCACCAGCACCGCTACCCCCACGAAGAGCCACTCGGCCCCCGGAAACAGGCTGAAGGCGGCTCCCCGGTTCTCGAGCAGCGTCAGGGACAATGCATGACCGACAATCGCCCGCGACGCGCCCACAACCAGATGGGCGGTCACCCAGGCCTGCACCAGGCGATCGGCGACAAACACGCCCACCGCTGTCGCGAGCACGGCCGCGCGCGGCCATTCCCGCCGCCGGGACGCCGTCACCGTCACGCCCCGATCCGGGCGAGGGCGTCCCGGCAGCGGGCGCACAGTCCCGCCGCGTCCACCTCCGCCTCCGGGCGTGAACGCCAGCAGCGATCACACCGGCTGACCCCTTCGGCCCGCTCGGCGGCCACCTGCAGCGCCGGGGATGCGTAGAGGTCGACGCCGGCTACCATGAACCACTCCGGAAGCCGGTCGGCCGTGCGCGTCAAGAGGGCGAGGGTCTCCGCAGACGCCCCGATTTGGAGCCGCGCCTCGAGCGAGTTGCCGATGATACGCTCACGCCGAAGGGCCTCAAGCGCCTGCAGCACGGGTTCTCGCACCAAGAGCACCCCGTCTACCTCGTGCGCTCGGGCGCGGGCGTCGGACGGGAGCTCCGGCGCCTCCGGCCACCGTTCAGAGGTCACCCGTCCGTGACGGCCCGGCAGGGCCTCCCACATTTCGTCCGCGCTGAAGGGCAGGATGGGTGCCACCACCCGACTCAGGGCCCCGGCCAGCCGGAACAGCATGGCCTGGGTCCCTCGGCGGACCGGGTCGTCGGGCGCCAGCGTGTACAGGCGATCTTTGATCACGTCGAGATAGAAGCTTGACAGGGCGCCCGTCACGAAGGACTGCAACGCCTGCACCACCCCGTGGTACTCATACGCCTCGTAGCGGCTCTGCAATTCCTCCAAGAGGTCGGCCAGACTTACCGCCGCCCACAGGTCGAGCGGGTCCCCCGACACCGGCGGTTCCCCCTCCGGTACCGGGTAATCGTAGAGATTGCCCAGGCAGAAACGGAACGTGTTGCGCAGTTTCCGGTAGACCTCCGCCACCTGATCCATGTGCTCGGCCGAGATGCGCACGTCAGATCGGTAGTCGCTGGCGGCGACCCACAGTCGGAGCACGTCGGCCCCATACTTGTCGATGAGCGCGAACGGGTCGACGGCATTGCCGAGCGATTTGTGCATCGGGCGGCCCTGAGCATCCAACACCCAGCCGTTGGTCACGACCGTGCGGTAGGGCGCCTGTCCGCGCGTGGCGCAGCCGATCGTCAACAGGGAGTTGAACCAGCCCCGATACTGGTCTCCGCCCTCCAACACCACGTCCGCCGGCCACCGGAGTCCCTCACGGCCCGCCAGCACCGCCGCCTGGGTCGAGCCGGAGTCGAGCCAGACGTCAAACACGTTCCACTGCCGCTCGAGCCGGGCGTCGCCGCAAACAGGGCAGCGGAGTCCCCCCGGGCCCAGCAGATCGTCGAGGGGCGCCGTCCACCAGATGGTCGAGCCCTCGTGCTCTACACGGTCGGCGAAGGTCCGCACGAACCCTGCATCCAGCACGTCGGCCCCACAAGCCATGCAGAACAGGGCGGGTATCGGAAGTCCCCAGCTCCGCTGGCGGGAGATGCACCAGTCCTGCCGGTCGACAATCATGTTGCGCATGCGCTCCTGGCCCCACCCCGGCACCCAGTTGACAGAATCCACCGCCGCCAGCATGTCGGCCTTTAAGGGCTCGATGCGCATGAACCACTGCCGAGTGGCGCGGAAGATAACCGGGTTCTTCGAGCGCCAGCAGTGGGCGTATGGGTGCTCGAGGGTAGAGGCGGCCAGGAGATGTCCTGATGCCCGCAAGAGCTCGATGAGAGGAGCGTTGGCCTCCTCGTAGAACAACCCCCCCACGACGGGCGTCTCGGCTACGAAGCGTCCTCGCTCGTCGAGTGGCTGGACCACCGGCAGGTCAAACTGACGTCCCACCAGGAAGTCCTCCTGACCATGCCCAGGAGCGGTGTGCACGAGGCCGGTGCCCTGCTCGGCGGTGACATGATCTCCCGCCACCAGCGGCGACTCGCGATCGAGATAGGGATGGCGTGCCACGACGCCGAACAGGCTCGCGCCCCAAAACGGTTCCGAGACTCGCGTGAGGCTCGTACCGAGGGCGGCCGCCACCTGCTCGACCAGGTCGTCCCCCACGATGAGCCGCCCGAACGCCCCTGCCTCCACCACCACGTAACGCAGTTCGGGATGATAGGCAATCGCCACGTTGGCCGGGATAGTCCAGGGCGTCGTCGTCCAGACGAGGGCGCGGGTGTTCGCCGGTACAACTCCTGATGGGTTCCGCACCAGGTCAAATGCGACCCAGATAGACGGAGAGGTCACGGTCTGGTACTCGAGCTCCGCCTCGGCCAGCGCCGTCTCACACACCGGACACCAGTGGACCGATTTCAGGTCTTTGTAGATGAGCTCACGCTCCACGATCTCCGCAAACAAACGCATCTCGGCCGCTTCGAAAGCGGGGTCCATGGTGACGTAGGGATGTGCCCAGTCGCCCATCACCCCGAGGCGCTCGAACTGGGCCGTCATCGTCGCCATGAAGCGGGACGCCGTCTCGGCCGATACCCGCCGGAGTTCGACGGGGTCAATTTGATGCTGGGAGACGCCGAGGTCACGCAAGGCCTGCATCTCGATGGGAAGCCCGTGCGTATCGTAGCCGGGCACATAGCGCACCGAGTCCCCAGCCAGGAGCCGGTAACGGTTGACGATGTCCTTCAGCACCTTGTTGAGCGCCGTTCCCATGTGAATCTCCCCGTTGGCGTAGGGAGGTCCGTCATGGAGAACAAACACCGGGCAGTCGCGCCGCTCGGTCAAAAGACGCCCGTAAAGGTCCTCCGCCTGCCATGCCCGAAGCCGCTTCGGTTCCTCGACCGGCAGCCCCGCCCGCATGGCGAAGGTGGTCCGCGGCAGGTTCAGCGTGGAACGATAGTCAGCCATGTCGCCTCCCACAAAAAATCGCCCCCTGTAGGGGCGAACAAGTTCGCGGTACCACCCTGACCGTTGCGCGTCACGCGCAACCTTAATGACCGATAACGGGGTCAGCGGCCTCCGCTATTGCAGCCCTTCACGGAAGCGCTCCCGGGTGATATCCCCCCGCAGCTCCGGCCGGCTCGCACCCACCGCCGGCTCTCTTACGGACCTGACAGGGTTCGGTCCCGATCATCACGTTGTCGTCACCATATCAGGCGGCGGTGGGAAAATCAACCGAGACGGGGAGTGGCGGCCGCGTGGACCGTCTCCGCCCCTTCGTCCAACAGCTCAATCTGGCTTTGGAGCAGCGACTTCAAACGGGCCCGAAAGACATCCCACTCGCGCTGCGCGCTCTGGGCCTGCTCTTCGAGCTCACGCGCCCGCTTTTCGCCCGCCGCCACGATCTGTCCTGCCCGCTGTTCGGCTTCCCGCACGATAAGCTCCGCTTCCTTGCGGGCCGCTACCTTCACGTCTTCCGCCGTGGTTTGTGCCACCACCAGCGCGCTCTTCAGCGTCTCTTCCAGCTTTTTGTACTGCTCGATGCGATCTGCGACTCCTGAGAGTTGCTCTTTTAACTGCGCATTCTCGTTCAGAATCGCCTCATAGTCCCGGACCACTTCGTCCAGAAACTCGTTGACCTCGTCTTCTTGGTATCCGCGAAACCCGTGCTTGAACTCTTTGTTGTAAATGTCCAACGGAGTCAGGGGCATCGGGTGATCCTCCTCTTGCACTTTCTGCGCTGCGAGTCGCCCTACCGCTACACTACCGTGGACAACGCTAACAGTCCCTGCACGACGACTAGCCCCGCCAGGTAGACACCCAAAAGCGCCACGAGCGGCGACAGATCCATTCCCCCGAAACCGGACAGCCTACTGCGGATCGGCGCCAACACCGGTTCCGTCATCCGGCCTACAAACCGTGCCGTAACCTCCCACCAGCCGGGCCTCGTCGGGGGAAAGAACGACGCGACTACGGCGGCCAGCAAGAGGACGTAGAAAACCCGGAGCACATATTGAACCGAGGTGGCCAGGTTGACCACAATCAGGCTCACTTGGTGAAATTCTGCACCCAGTCGGCGTCGTCAGGCTCTTCGCCGGACACTTCCACGTTGCTGGGGGTGGCCAGAAAGATCCCGTCGCCCACCTTGCGGAGTGAACCGTCCAGCGCATACACGACCCCCGACAGGAAGTTCAAAAGCCGCTGACCGGAGCGCTCATCGGCCGCATCGAGGTTGACGATGACGGGCCTCCGACTCTTCACCTGGTCGGCGATGCTCTGACCATCCTCCAAGGTGCGCGGATGCATCACCACGACCCGAACGCCACCCTTGGGGTTAGACGGGAAGTTCACGATACTCGGCCTCTTCTTCCGCGGGGGTTCGGGCTCCCATTCCGGTTCCGGCTCGTCAAATTCGTTCTCATCGACTTCCTCGACTCCGACGAAGTTGAGGATCTTGTTAACCAGATTGCCCTTCATCCTGTCCCTCCTACCCCGGATACCCCGGCCGTTCGCCTACCAGCACGCTTCCCAACCGGATCAAGGTGCTACCGTGGCCAATGGCTTCTTCGAAGTCATTCGAGCTGCCCATGGACAGATCGTCGAGGGGAGCCCAGGGGCGCCCCACGCTCCTCTCCTTACGCCACACGGCCGCCGTTTCCTCCATGTACGCCCGAGTATCCGAAACGTAAGGGACGACCGCCATTAGTCCGATGACCCTCACGGCGGAAACTTTGCCTAAACTGTCAAGAAAGGCCGGAACCGCCTCCGGCCAGACCCCATATTTCTGTGGTTCCCGGCCGGCATTGACCTCAACCATAACCGACACCGTTCGGCCCGCGGCACGGGCTACCATCGTCTCGGCGAGTCGAATGCTGTCCAGACTTTGGATCACCTGGAAGATTTCCAGTGCTGATTTTACCTTGTTCGTCTGCAGATGTCCAATAAGATGAAGGTTTAGGCCCTCCCGAACGGCATCGGGAAACTTGGCCCGGGCTTCCTGGACCCGGTTTTCCCCAAACAGCGTCAACCCCATTCTCCGAAGCTCGTCCACCCTCTCCCGATCATGGCCTTTGGTCACGGCCATAATGCGCAAGGACGCCGGATCCCGGCCGGCAGCTTTCAGCGACTGGGCGACCCTCGTTCGTACCGCCTCGTACCGGGCCTCCAGCGACTCTAGCGGTCCTGCAGGCAAAAGAATCCCCCCATCCGACCCGTCGGACCCTCCCGGCGGTGGGAAAAGAAGCGGGAGAGCTCACACCCCGTACAGAGTCCGGACAGGCTGACGCGGTCCGCTGAGACACCGGCATCCACCAGCAAGCTTTGGTTCAGACGCCACAGGTCGAGCGAGAAGCGCTCCTCGTCCACCGGTCGGAGAAATTCACCGCCGCGCGGAAGGTCCCGGATGCGTTCTGCCACATCCTCTCTCACTTCGTAGCAACAGGGACCGATGGAGGGGCCGATGGCCGCCTGCACGCGCCACGCCTCCGCCCCACGTTCCACCAGGGCCCGGACACCGGCTGCCGCGATGTTGGCCACCGTTCCCCGCCAACCGGCATGCAGGATGCCGCCCCAGCCAATGTCTTCCGCCCACACGAAGATCGGGACGCAATCCGCAAACGTCTGCGCCAGCACCACGCCGGGGTCATCGGTCAAGAGGCCGTCTCCGGGCCGGACCTCCTCCGTCGCCCGGTTCACGGCCTGCACTCGCCCGCCGTGCTCGGGCCGTGCCCACAGGGCACGCCGGCTCTGCGCCGGCAGAAGCGCCCGGCGGCGGTTCTCCGACACCGCCGCCGGCGCATCCTTCACGTGCGGCGACAGGTTGAGGCTGGCAAACGGAGGCTCGCTGACACCTCCACGTCGCCCGGACATCCAGGCCGTGACGCCGTCCCAGCCGTCGAGTGCCAGGTGCTCCACCGGCGTGGTCTTCCACAAGAAACTGACCATACTTCATCCTTCGCCGGTGCGCGCCGCATCCCTGCACCATCTCAGCCGCGATAGACGTCGTCCGGCGAGGTGACGTCGACGAGTATCACATCCTCGCCGATCTTGCGGATTCGATCCCACGGGATCACGAGGTCGTGGTCCCGACCGAGAAACCCGAACAACCGCGCGGGACCACTCACCACCACGGCCGTGACCACCCCGCGGTCCAGATCAAGTTCCAGGTCGTCGATGCTGCCGAGCCGGCGGCCGTCGGCCACGTTAATGAGATCTTTCATCCGCAGTTCCGAGGTTTTCACCAAAGGTCCCGCCCCCTAAACCAGTCTATGGGGGGCCCAAGCTGTCAAAGACCTTGCAGCCATTGCCGGAAAGGAATCCACCACTCCACTCGTACCGGCGACTGCGGGCGGCGACTCATAGCCGGTAAGCCCGTGATGGGTACGGCCAGTCCGCTGTTGGTGTCGATAAAACAGAGGGAGGGAAACAGCACGCACCACCAGTTGTGCCCCTGGGCGGCCCCGAGGCGGATCACCAGCGCAGGATACCGTCCGGCCGGCAGCACCCATAGCCCGTACGCTTTGGTGGGAAAGGTCGTCACGCCGAGGGACAGGCGGGCCCGATAGGGGGCCTCGTCATGCCGAAGCAGACGCTGCACCAGTATCCGCAGGCGTGGAATCTGCGACGCCACCGCCTCCCGCGCCGCACTCACCGAGTGCACATGGAGCAGTACGGGTTCTAGCTCCTGCAGCACCAGATTGCGGACCGCGATCTTGACGGCCTCATCATAGGGCGTATCGGCGGCAGCAATCACACGAAAGCGCAACACCCGCGGGAGCCGCGGGGCCGGGTCGTTCAGCCGAACCGAGGCCGCCGGAACGGCCCGCGGAAGCGGATGCGGGGTCCCCTCGAGAAATCCGGTGAGAGCCAGGGTAAGGAAAGCGGCGGCCACGATCATCCGGGCGCGCATGTCACACGTACTTCCGCATGTGCGCCAGGGCCGCCTTCTCGAGGCGTGACACTTGCGCCTGCGAAATGCCGATCTCTTGTGCCACTTCCATCTGGGTCTTGCCTTCGAAGAAGCGCAGAGTCAAAATCAGCGTTTCGCGGTCGCTGAGCTTCTTCATGGCTTCCTTGATGCTAAGGGTCTCGAGCCAGCGATGATGCTGGTCGTCTTCATCCGAGACCTGGTCCATCACGAAGATGGGGTCGCCGCCGTCATGATAGATGGGCTCGAAGAGGGACATCGGTTCTTGAATGGCGTCGAGGGCGTACAGCACGTCCTCCCGTGGCAGCGAAAGCTCCTCGGCAATCTCAGATATCGTAGGATCCTTCGAGTAACGATGCACGAGCGCATCGCGAACCTGCAGTGCCTTATAGGCGACGTCACGAAGGGACCGGCTCACCCGGATGGGATTATTGTCCCGCAGGTAGCGGCGGATCTCGCCGATGATCATCGGGACCGCGTAGGTGGAGAACTTCACGTTCTGGCCCAGATCAAAATTGTCGATCGCCTTCATGAGGCCGATGCAGCCCACCTGAAATAAGTCGTCGCCGTTTTCGCCCCGATTCGCAAAGCGCTGGATGACGCTCAGTACCAGTCGCAGGTTCCCCGAGATGAGCTCCTCGCGCGCCGACAGGTCACCGGCCTGCATGGCCCGGAAGAGCTCCCGCATGCGCGGGTTGGTGAGCACCGGCAGCTTAGCCGTATTGACGCCCGGTATCTCCACTTTGTTGACGGGCAAGGGCTCGTCCTCCTCCTGTCTCCAGAAGAAGTATTCCCGCGGACGGAGCCCGTATGCAGTTGACGTCCCATTTTTTTCCATCTTATCGATAAGGGACGCCGGTCAGTTCCGCCGGGAGGGGTAGGGAGCTGTCTTGCGCTCCCTACCCCTCCCGGGACCCCTTACTCGTAGCGGTGAATCTCGTGCCGCAGTCGGCGGATGATGCGCTTTTCCAGGCGGGAGATATAGGATTGACTGATACCGAGGCGATCGGCGACTTCTTTCTGGGTGCGCTCCTGACCGTCCGTGAGCCCGAATCTGAGCTCCATAATCCGGTGTTCCCGGGGTGACAGCGTACGGAGCGCCTCGTTTAGTAGGGTCCGGTCGACCTCCTCTTCTAGAGGGCGGTAGACCAGATCGTTCTCCGTCCCCAACACATCTGACAGCAAGAGCTCGTTACCGTCCCAGTCCACGTTCAGCGGTTCGTCGAACGAGACTTCTCCCCGGGTGCGGGAGTTCCGGCGCAAGAACATCAAGATCTCGTTCTCGATGCACTTGGAGGCGTAGGTCGCCAGCTTGATGCGCTTGTCCACCTTGAACGTGTTGACCGCCTTGATAAGGCCAATGGTGCCGATCGAGACCAGATCTTCGATGCCGACTCCCGTATTTTCGAACTTGCGGGCGATGTAGACCACGAGACGGAGATTGCGTTCGATGAGAGTCGCGCGGGCCCGGAGTTCTCCCGTCTGCAGGAGCCCCAGCAGGGCCATCTCCTCGTCGCGCGACAACGGTGGCGGCAGAGCCTCGCTGGACCCGACGTAATCAACACGGCCCACCGCCTCGCTGTCCATGATTCCGGCCCAGCCGAGAAGCCGGGTCCAGATCTGCTTCGTCAGGCGTAACGCGATGCGGATTCGTGAAGCCAATCGGGATTCACGAGGGCCCCGATCCCGCTGTTGCGCCCATGCCACGACGGACTGATGCCGATGACGACCGGTTTCAATGCCATCCATTCCCCATTCACCTCCACTTCAGCCCCGTCCACCTCCACGATGGGCAGTCTCATGCTTCCGGCCACCGTAGCCGCGCGTACAACGTTCGCATCGGCCCGGGGTGGCCCCTCGCCGCCAAACAAGGGCCGCACCACGTCATCCGCCACGACGATGACGGGAACACCCGCAGGCGTGTAGAGACGATTGCCCGAGTCCCAGAGCGCCTCCAGGGTCATGGTCCGCCCACTGCGGGACAGGCGGAGCTCGACCCGACCCCGCCGCTCGCGAAGTGGCCGGCTTACCGTCCTGGCCCACCATCTAGCGATGAGAAGGCCGCCTGCCGGCACCAAGGCGAGGGAGACCGCCAGGGGGAGCCCGGCACCCACCAGTGCCAGACTGACGCCGCCCAGCGCAATGGTCACGCCATAGAGCGTGCCGCCGAGCGTAATCCATTCCCGCCGGTGCACGGGCCGGTACGCCACTCCCACCATCACCCAGGGGGTGAGCGTCAGATCCGCGAGGTTGAGCCAGCGGGAGAACGTGATGAGGGCGACCAGCGTGGGCAGCGTGCCGAGGATCGCCGCCGCCACGATGGACCACACGCGGATCGGGCGCCGGCCGAGCGTGCCCGTCAGCCACAAAGCCGTCACATCCATGGCGAGCGACAGGCCGAGACTGAGGTCTCCGTTAATCACGGTCCACTCCCCCCGTCAGGCAGCGCTTGACCCCCATTCTAGAAAGGGGAGCGTGCAGAACCTGTCAGGCGGCGGCCCGTATCGGACGCGCACTTCGAGGGGACCCGGCACAACACGAAGGCCGCCTCCCAGCAGGAGGCGGCCTGGTCGACCTGGTGCTACGAACGCCGGCGAAGGAAGGCGGGGATATCCAGCTCGTCACTAGAAAAGGCACGAACTTCCACGTCATCACCCCTGGCGGACGATGCCTCGGCCTCTGCCGGCATCCGGTTGCGGTCCCCCGAGAACCCCGTGGCGATGACCGTGACGCGCACTTCGTCGCGGAGGTTGTCGTCCACCACGGCCCCGAAAATGATGTTGGCCTCCGGATCGGCGGCCTGAATCACGATTTCGGCCGCCTCATTCACCTCATACAGGGCCAGGTCGCTGCCGCCGGTTATGTTGAGCAAAACACCCCGGGCACCGTCGATCGCCGTCTCCAGCAAGGGGCTCGAGATCGCGGCCTTCGCGGCGACCTGCGCACGATTCTCGCCCTGTGCCACCCCCACGCCCATGAGCGCGGAGCCCATCTCCGACATGATGGTCTTCACGTCCGCGAAGTCGAGATTGATGAGGCCTGGCACGGCGATGAGATCGGAAATGCCCTGGACTCCCTGACGCAAGACGTCGTCGGCAATACGAAATGCGTCCATGATGGTCGTGCGCCGTTCCACGACCTGCAGCAGGCGGTCATTGGGGATGGTAATGAGGGTATCGACCTTGCTCTTTAAGTTGGCGGTCCCGTGTTCCGCATAACTCGCCCGCCGCCGACCCTCAAATGTGAACGGCTTCGTGACCACGCCGACCGATAGAGCGCCCACTTCTTTCGCCACCTCAGCCACCACGGGTGCCGCTCCGGTGCCGGTTCCCCCGCCCATGCCCGACGTCACGAACACCATGTCCGCGCCGCGCAGGGCATCAGCCAACTGGTCGCGGCTCTCCTCGGCGGCCTTGGCCCCCACGTCCGGATTGGCCCCTGCGCCTAGGCCCTTGGTCAGCTTGGCGCCGATCTGCAGCCGCACCGTCGCTTGCGACAGGGCCAGGGCCTGGGCGTCGGTGTTGATGGCAATGAACTCCACGCCTTTCAACCCCGCCTGGATCATGCGGTTTACGGCATTGGAGCCGCCACCTCCCACGCCGACCACCTTAATCACGGCGAAGTTCTCCGTGGATTGATCAAAGTCCAGCATTCCGTCTCCTCCCTTGATACGGTCCCTCGACCGTCCCCGTCCCCCACGAATTCCGGCGCATGACCCGCCCAATCAAAAGTTCAGCTCCAGGTGCGCAGCCACCCCTGCATCAGCCGCGTCCACGCCGTCTCCCGGCGATACCCGAGCCCATCTTGGAGCGCTACCCGGGACAATCCCACCACGTTGGCATGGCCCGGGCTTTTCACCAAGTCGGAGAGGCCGCCGAGGCCCTGCGGCGCGCCCAGCCGCACCGGCCAGCCCCAGACCCGCTCCAACCGCTCCTGCATTCCCTTCAAGAGTCCGCCGCCGCCAACGAGCACGACGCCCCCCGGCGGACCCTTGGTCCAACTGATGGTTTTCAATGCATCCTGCACCATGGTCAGCCATTCGTCCACACGAGCCTCCACAATAGCAGAGACTTCGTCGAGTCCGACCAACTTCACGGTCTGACCGTTCACACTCTTCAGTTCGACCATGCCTTCGGCTTGTCCTATCGCCGAGGCGCGTTCGATCTTAAGACGTTCCGCCTGGGCAGCCACCACCCCCAGCCCCGCCGCCAGGTCGGACGTGATGAGATCGCCCCCCACCGGCACCACGGCTAGAAGACGCGGAAGGCCGCCTCGCCAGACCGCCACCTGGGTCGTGCCTCCCCCCACATCGAGGAGCACCACGCCTAACTGCCGCTCATCCTCGCTAAGAGCCCCCCAGGCCGCCGCCAGGCCGGCGGGAATCCAGTACGGATGGGAGAGACCCGCCATCTGCAAGGTCCGGCGCAAGTTGCGCAGCTGCTGGGTCTGGGCGCTCACCACCAGACATTCCATGGTTAACTGCTGGACGGAAAGGCCCACCGGATTGCCCACCGACGACAATCCGTCGAGCTCGAAATTACCGCGGATGACCCGGATGCTCTCCCGCGCCGGCTCGGCATTCTGCCGCTCTGCGCGATGGGCGAGCGCATCCAGGTCCTGTTCACTCACCGAACGCCCGTGCAGATCCGCCGTCACCCGCTCCACCCGGGCGCGCACATGGTCACCATTGACCGAAGCGGCGACTTCCACGGGCTCGAATCCGGCCATGCTAGTGGCACGGTTGACGGCATCGCGCACCGACTGCGACGCGCGCTCAGGCTCTACGACCAGACCACGTTTCACGCCGGCGATGGGCGTCACGGCGATTCCCAGCACCGCAATGTCTCGATCGGATCGCACTTCCGCCACCAGGGCGGCTGCTTTGGTGGTCCCGACGTCCACCGCTAACACACGTTGCCGGCGCGGCATTCGGTCGGACTCCTCCCCAAGGCTCTCAAGCCTGTCTTCTCGCCAACTAATAAAATGTCCTGCCGGGTAAGAACCTCACGGCATCGTTCCTGCCGTCTCCCGGCGGCGGCGTATGCGGTCTTGCAGCAAGTGGCGGATCTGGCCTAGATTCTGAAACAGCCGATAGCCTAACGCAAACAGGGCGGCGTAATAAAGCTGGACGCCCAGCTTGTCCCCGAGATAGGTGAGGCCACCCGCCAGGATCGCGTTGGAGACCAGGCCAGAGGCAAACGTGACCGCATCAAACTTTCCCTCCAGGCTCGCGCGCAGGCCGCCAAACAGCGAATCGAAGGCAGCCAGGAGGGCAATCGAAAGATAGCTGGCGAGCGCGAGCGGCAGGACCACGGGAAAGGCGAGGCCCACCAGCAGTCCGAGAACCAGTCCCACCAACACGACCCACATGACGAATCCCTCCGGTGCAATGCTCGTTAAGGAACCGGGGCCGGCTCAGATCAGGATGCCTGCGGGTCCGGCACGGCGTACCGGAAGGCTGTCGGCCCACCGAAGGCCGGCACCGACACATTGGCGCTCGCCTGATAATGAATCTGAATGAGATATGACCAGCCCTGAACTTCGGGATCCTGCTGCAGGGCCCGCAGCATGGCGGCTCGGCTTCCAACGGCCGCAATGACAAACGGAGAGCCCTCGGTCACGCCGTTAACGCGAATGGTGGGGCCCGAACAGAACACGGCGGTGGTGGCCATGAAGCGCTGGCCGCTGATGGCTATGGCCGTAGCGCCGTTCGCCATCAGGAGACCGACAATGTGCAGAACGTACACATCGTGCACGAGCTGCATCTGGGACGGCTCGCCCGGAAAGCTCGGATGTGGGTTGTCGGCCAGGGTCACCGTCACCCCCGGCCCCGCTACCGCTGTGAGCCCGGCCAAATTTAAGGCTTGACTCAGGTGGCCGAAGTGGTAGTGGCCCGAATGGACGCCCGCGAGGCGGGCCTGTAGGACCCGAAGCCGGGACTGCAGTGCCATGGTCTGAACCGTGTTCCGCTCCACCAGGTAGGCGAGGGCTTGTCCCTCGCGCACCCGCTGGGTCTCGGCCAACAGGGCCTCGACCCGCATCTGCTGGACGAAGCCGAACATGAGTAGCCCCGCTACCACGGCTACCACCGCGGCCATCCAGGCACGGCTCCGGGGGGCCCATACTGCGGGATGCCTCACGCCGCTTCCCACCATTCCCGCCATTCCCGCCCGTTCCACCGTTTTAACGGTTTCCGCCCTGGCCACCAGTCCCGCCATCCCCCAGATTCTGCGATGATGGCGACCGTGAAAATCATGGCCAGTATAGCATCCACGAACTCGTTCTCGTGCTTCTCAACCCTGGCCCGCCGGAGCGGACGGCAACGGGCCGCCTAAGCCACCGGATCCTCGACCGAGGGCACCGCCGCGGCCCCGAGTGCCCCCAGGCGCTCGCTGAGGCACTCGTAACCGCGTTCGATGACTTCGAGTCCGTCGACGCGGGTTTCTCCCTCCGCCACCAGTCCCGCCAGCACGAGCGCCGCGCCAGCGCGCAGGTCGGTCGCCGTGACACTGGAGCCGACCAGGTTCGACGGCCCATGAATCACGGCCATGTGACCATCGGTGAGAATGCGGGCCCCCATGCGCCGCAGATCCGCCAGGTACCGGAGCCGATTTTCAAATACCGTCTCCACGAGGGTGCTGGAGCCTTCCGCCTTTGTCATCAGCACCGCCATCTGGGGCTGCAGGTCCGTAGGAAACCCCGGATGCGGACCGGTCCGGATGCTGCACGGCTTGAAGGGGTCATGGCTGAGCGCCTGAATCCGGATGCAGGCGCTACCGGGGACGAAGTCCACGCCGATGCCCATGTCGTCAAACTTCCGCCAAAGCGGTGTGAGGTGCTCCGGCAGGACCCCCACCAGCTCCACGTCACCGCCCGTCAGGGCGGCGGCAATGGCGAACGTGCCTGCCTCAATGCGGTCGGGAATGATCTGATGATTGGCGGGAGCGAGCGGCCGTCCGCCGGCGATACGGATGGTGTCGGTGCCGGCACCGGCGATGTCCGCCCCCATCTGGGACAGAAACTGCGCGACGTCCACCACTTCCGGCTCGCGGGAGGCGTTTTCGATCACCGTCTCGCCGGCGGCCGCCACGGCGGCCATCATGATGTTTTCGGTCGCTCCCACCGACGGAAAGTCGAGATACACATTGCTACCCAACAACGCACCCCGCACGGCGGCCACGATGCGGCCGCACGGCGTGTCATCGAAGCGGGCACCAAGGGCGTGCAGCCCTTTTAAGTGCAAGTCAATGGGGCGGTCGCCAATGTCGCAGCCGCCCGGCCGCGAGACCACTGCGCGCCCGGTGCGGGCCAGAAGTGGTCCGGTCAGAAACAGCGAGGCACGCATCTGGCTCATCAGCTCGTCGGGCACCTCGCTGGAGATAGGTCCGGACGCATCCACCGAAAGGCTAGATCGTCCCAATACCTGGGTACGGACGCCCATCACGTTCAGGATCCGGATCATGAGGCGCACGTCGCGAAGACCGAGCGGCACGTTTTCGAGGGTAACGGGACCTTCTGCCAATATACAAGCCGCCAGCAGGGGAAGTGCCGCGTTCTTGGCCCCGCCTATGCGGACGGTGCCGACGAGCCGGCGTCCTCCCTCAACCACAAGTTGTCCCACGTGCTACCTTCCTCCCCGTCCCCGTCGTGCGGTCCGACCCAGCGCACCTCTGGCACCAGCCGGATATGAAACGTGTCTAAGACAACCTGACGCACTCGACGCATTAACGTCACCACATGCTCCGCCGTTGCGCCCCCGTCATTAATTATGAAGTTCGCGTGGAGCTCGGAAATGTGCGCCCCGCCTTCGCGCCACCCTTTGACGCCCGCGTCTTCGAGCAGGCGGCCGGCATGATACCCCGTCGGATTCTTGAACATGGATCCCGCATTCTTTTCGCCGAGCGGCTGGGTTTGTTTGCGCCGTGCCATATATTCCTGCATCCGGGCCCGGATGGCTTCGGGAGAACCGGGCGCTAGCCGGAGTCGTGCCTCCAGCACCACCCACGGTTCCTGCTGCACACGGCTCTGGCGGTACCGGTACTGGAGTTCCTCGGCGGGCATCTTCACGGACCCCTGCCCGGGCACAAACACCAAGAGCTCTTCGACCACCTCCGAGAAACTGGATCCGTGCGCGCCTGCATTCATGGCGGCCGCCCCGCCCACCGTGCCCGGGATGCTGATGGCAAACTCGAGGCCTGAAAGCCCGCTCTGCTGAGCCAGATTGGCTGCCTTCGCCAGCGGGACTCCGGCACCGACCTCGAGCACACTCCCATGCGCCCCCGCGACCTCGGCCCGGCGGAGCCCGCGGCCGGTCGCCATCACGATGCCGTCAAAACCCCGGTCCGATACCAGCAGGTTGGAGCCAAGCCCGAGTGCGAACAGCGGCACACCGGCCCCGGCGATAACGGACAGTCCCGCAAGGACCGCCGAGAAGGTCGGTGGCTCCCAGAAAAGCGCCGCCGGTCCCCCGATCTTGAAGGACGTGTGGCGCGAAAGCGCGTGGCGTTCCTCCACATCCAGTCCCAACCTACGCATTTCATCGCGCAACGGTGCCAGACCGCACACGGATTGGTCGTCCCCCACGCTGAACTCCTTCCCGATACCAACCCGCCATCCTCTGTCGACGGGCTGCCGCTTTCTCACATCGCTGTTAGAGTCAGGGGACCCGCCGGTCCTGCCAATCCTTCCCGGCGGCCGTGAGTACCGCCTGCACGATTCGGTCGAGGGCGTCGGCCCGGAACTGCTGACGTGCCGCTTTGGCCATGGCCTCGCGCCGTCCGGGGTCGGAAATCAGCAGGTTCAGCGTGTCAGGTCCGTCCCGGTCCAGTTCCGCTTCGGTGACCATCGCCGCCGCTCCCGTCCGCACCAGATGCGCGGCATTTTTTGTCTGGTGGTCTTCGGATACGAATGGCGACGGCACCAAGAGCGCCGCCAGGCCGCATGCGAGCACTTCGTTGCACGTGTTCGCACCGGCTCGTCCTACCGCCACGTCCGCGGCATTCAAGACCCAATCCATATCATAGAGATATGGGAGTACCTGGAGCCGGGTTCCTGTCTCGCCGATGTCAGGCAGCCGGGCACGGACCGCCTCGTACCGCCGCGGTCCCGTAGCCCACCGCACATGCACGTCCGGACGCCGGGCCAGTTCCGGCCACATGCGGATCATGAAATTGTTGATAGCCGGCGCACCCTGGCTCCCTCCGCTCGCCACGAGCAGCACCTCGTCGGATCCGATCCCGAAGCGCTCGCGGGCTCGTTCGCGAGAAATGGCCAGCAGGCTAGGACGCACGGGGTTCCCGCTCACGATCGCGCGGCTCCCACTCGGCAGGTAGCGGATCGCTTCCACAAACGGCACGCAGATCGCGCGAGCGTAACGCGCGAGCATCCGGTTGGTGAAACCGGGCCAGACGTTCTGCTCCTGCAGCACCAGGGGAATGCCGCGTCCGAGCGCGGCCAGACCGACGGGGCCGGACACATAGCCACCCGTTCCCACCACCACCTGGGGACGGAATTCTCCGAGCAGGCGCCACGCGTCCACGACCCCCCGTGCGCTCTCGGCCACGCCCCGAAGCTTGCCGCTCACGCCACGCTGCAAGAACGCCGCCGCATGAATGGTACGAAACGGGACTCCGGCCCGCGGCACGAGTTCGTGCTCGAGGCCATGGTGAGTGCCCACGTACAGCGTGTCCACCTGCGGGCCCAGCCGGGTCTGCAGTCCTTCGTAGATGGCGAGGGCGGGTGTGATGTGCCCCCCCGATCCACCACCGGCCAGCACCACCCGCAGAATTTCCCCGCGGCTCTTCATCGGGCGTGCCGGCTGATGTTAAGGAGGATGCCCACCCCCGCCAGGCTCAGCACCAGCGAGGAGCCTCCGTAGCTGATGAACGGTAGCGTGATGCCGGTGACGGGGAGCGTGGCGGTCACCACACCGATGTTAATAGCCGCCTGAATGGTAATCATCGAGGTGAGCCCGAGTGCCAGCAGGCCCGAGAAAGTATCCGGAGCCCGCATGGCCGCCCGGAACCCTCGCCAGGCCACGATGGCGAAGAGCACAATCACAAACAGGGTGCCGAGGAGGCCCAGTTCCTCGCCTAAGATGGCAAAGATAAAATCGGTGTAATCCTCAGGCAGATAGCCGAAAGCCTGCACGGAGTGTCCGAGGCCGACCCCGAAGAGACCGCCCGACCCGAGCGCCAGGAGCGCTTGAATGGTGTGAAAGCCGGAAGTCAAGGGATGCTTCCAGGGATCGAGGAAGGCCAGCATGCGCTGACGTCGGTAACTCTCCCCAAACAGCGCCCACACCACCGCGGGCAGAGACGCGAGGCCGAGTGCCAGGAAATGACGCTTTTTGATTCCGGCCGCAAACAGCATGATCACGAAGGTGCCTCCGACGGCGACGGTGGTGCCGAGGTCGGGTTCCAGGAGGATGAGCACCAGCACCAGGAGTGCCATCCCCACGAGCGGGATGACCCCGTGCCAGAAGTCGCTCAGAATTTGCTGGTGGCGCGTGAACAGCCAGGCAAACATGATGACCATGGAGAGCTTGGCCAGCTCCGACGGCTGCACCACGAGAGGGCCGACCTTCACCCACCGGCGCGCGCCGTTGATGTCCTGACCAATATGAGGAATCAGTACGGCCACCAGTCCCAGCACGGAAATGGTGTAGAGGATGAATGCCCATCGTGGCCACCGGGCGTAGTGGATACGGCTCGTCAGAGCCATGACGGTCAGTCCGAGCACGCTCCATACCAGCTGACGCTCGAAGAAGTGATAGGGATTCTGGAAGCGTTCCAGGGCATCGGCCGAACTGGCCGAGAACACCATCAGAGTGCCGATGGCCAAAAGCGCCAGCACCGCTCCCAGAAGTATGTAATCAATTTCTCCCCGGGTCTTGCGCGGCGCCGTACTCATAACACGGCCCAGGCTAGGAATACGAGCGCCGTCGCCCAGAATGTGAGAACGATGCGGTCCTCCGACCAGCCCAAAAGCTCGAAATGATGATGTAGCGGCGACATCTTGAGAACCCGCCGCCGCCAGATCTTAAAGCTCGTGACCTGCACGATCACCGACAGCGCCTCAAGGACGAACAGTCCCCCCAAAATGGGCAGCACGAACACTGTGCGGCTGGCCACCGCCAGACCCGCCAGGAGCGCACCAAGCGCCATGGAACCTGTGTCACCCATGATGACCCGGGCCGGATGCAGATTGTAGCGCAGGAAACCCACCACCGCTCCCAAGAACGCCAGCGCCGTGATGGCGATCCCGACATCAACACCGACGGCGAACCCTGCCAGCACGAAGAAGATGAGCGCGATGGCGGCCGCTCCGCCCGCCAGGCCATCCACCCCGTCTGTGAGATTGACCGCGTTGGCCGAGCCCAAGACTGCCAGGACCACGATCGGATAGTAGGCCAGACCAGGGTGTACGACAGCGCCCCACGGGGTGAGCCAGCCCGCGTTGGCATTCAGAAACCGAGCCGCAAACCATGCGAACAGAACGCCTAAGAGAACCTGGTACAAAAGCTTCTCGCGCGCACGGAGGCCCAGCGACTGGTGCCGCACCACCTTACGATAGTCATCCAGAAACCCGATCAGGGCATGCCCGCCGACCAGGACCAGAAGGCCCCATACCAGCGGGTCACGACCATCAAGCAGGATCGCGGCAGCAAAGCCGGCCAGGACGAAGATGAGCCCGCCCATGGTCGGCGTGCCGGCTTTGGCGCGATGACGTTCCGGGCCCACCTCACGGATGGGCTGACCGATATGCAGGCGACGAAGAATCGGAATGCCGATCCAACCCAGGGTGAGAGCCACCGCCAGGCCGACGAGCCCTCCCACCGCGGCGTTCACGACGGACCTCCCCACTCCCGCAGTCGAGACACGAGCTTATCGAGCTCGACCGCGCGGCTGGCTTTCACATACACGTGATCGCCGGCTCGAAGCTCCGTCCGGCACCAGCGCTCAGCCGCGGTCGCATCAGCGACCCACTCCACCCTGGCTCCCGCCCGTCGCGCCTCTTCGGCCAGCCACACAGCGTGGGACCCTACCGCCAGGATCCGATCGGCCGCCTGAGCCGCCTGTCGCCCCGCCTCACGGTGGGCTTCCTCCGTAATGGGTCCAAGCTCCATCATGTCTCCCAGCAGGGCCACACGGCGGCCCGACTCCCCCGCCAGGACCATCAATCCCCCTTGCATGGAGGCGGGACTCGCATTGTAGGTGTCGTCCAGGATGGTGAGCGATCCCACCTGCAAGCGCCGGAAATGCCCCGCATCCGCACGCACGGTGGCAAGGCCCCGCCGCACTTCGTCCCAGTTCAGTCCGAGCGTCCGACCGACCAGCGCGGCCGCCGCGATATTGTAAGCCTGGTAGGCCCCATCCCACGGGATCGTGAGCGTCTCTCGGCCGCCGCCATCCTCCAACTCCACCGCGAGGAATCCGGGTTCCGACCGGACGCCTCGGATGCACATGTCGGCATCCTCCTGCCCATACCAGCGCACGCGCCCCGCCACCCGGTCCGCCAGTGTCCGCAGCCGGACGTCATCCCCGTTCAAGACGGCGGTGTCGTTCGGACCCAGCCGCTCCAAAATCTCCGCCTTGGCCTCCAAGATCGCCTCGAACGAACCCAGTTCACTCAAATGGGCCGGCCCGATGTTGGTGATGACAGCCACGTCCGGCGGGGCGATAGCCGTCAGGGCCCGGATCTCCCCCGGCGCGCGCATCGCCATCTCGGCCACGAACCACTCGAGGCCGGGCTCCAACGCACTGAGAGCGAGCGGCAGTCCAATCTGGGTATTGAAATTGCGGGGCGTGGCGGCGCACCGGTAACGGCCTTGCAGAACCGCGGCTGTCAGCACCTTCACAGATGTCTTGCCCACGCTGCCCGTGACCCCCACCACGCGGGCGCCCACCGCTTTTAGGTGCATGCGCCCCACCTCGGCCATGGCTTCGAGCGGATCCTCATGCACCCAGCACGGCAGCCCGACCGCCGCCGGGGGATCGAGGAGGACGGCCGCCGCCCCTCGCTCCACGGCGGCGGACGCATGATGCCGCCCGTGTTCATTTCGCCCCGGAAGGGCGCAGAACAGCATGCCGGGCTCCACCTCCCGGCTGTCCACCGTGAGCGGGCCTATTGCCCTTTGCGCGTCAACCGCGCTTAACACGCCCCCCGCGCGCGCCACTAGCTCTCCGAGGGTAAACGTCACGGGCACGAGAATCCCCGCTCCCGGAGGGCGGC
Source organism: Bacillota bacterium (assembly GCA_021818685.1). Classification (GTDB taxonomy): domain Bacteria; phylum Bacillota; class Sulfobacillia; order Sulfobacillales; family JAIMBI01; genus JAKATP01. The sequence continues at coordinate 35,850 of JAKATP010000009.1, forward strand.
CCGCGCCTCTTCACGGTCGTCGAAGTACTCCGTGTGGTCCCGGTAAATCTGGTAGTTCTCATGACCTTTCCCGGCGATGAGAACCAGGTCTTCTGGTCGAGCAGCGGCAAAGGCATGCCGAATCGCCAGACGCCGGTCCATTTCCCGCATGTACTGGCCACCGACTGCCCGGATCCCCTCTTCGACCTGGGCGGCGATGTCGGCCGGGTCCTCGCCGCGAGGGTTGTCGGTCGTCACCACGAAGAGATCCGTCAGCCGTCCGGCTACCTGCCCCATCTGCGGTCGCTTGCCCTGGTCGCGATCCCCGCCTGCCCCAAACACCAAGATGACGCGTCCCTTCACAAACTCCCGGATAGCCTTTAAAACGTTCTCCATTCCATCGGGGGTATGCGCGTAATCCACAACCACCCCGAACGGCTGTCCACAGTCAATGAGTTCGAAGCGCCCGGCGACCCCCGTCTGCTGGGCCAGCGCAGCCGCCATAGCCGGTCCCGACAGGTCTCGCAGGTGACCCACGGCCATGGCCGCCAGTGCATTCGATACGTTGTAACGACCGGAGAGTTTCAGATGGACAGGCGTTTTGGACCCGTCTGGCAAAAGGACCGTGAAGTCGGCGCCGAAGCGGTCGATGCGCACATCCACGGCCCGCACATCCGCCCGCTGGGCGATCCCATAAGTCAGAATGGGCATGCGCGTGTAGCCCACCAGGCGTCCGGCCCAGGCATCATCGGCGTTCAGGATCGCAGCCCGCGGACCTTTCTCGGGGCCCTCGCCCAACCGCTCGAAGAGCTGTGCCTTGGCGGCAAAGTAGTCTTCGAAGTCGCGGTGGAAGTCCAGGTGGTCCTGAGTCAGGTTCGTGAACACGCCCACGTCGTAGTGGACGTAATCCACCCGATGGAGCGCCAGCGCGTGCGAAGAGACCTCCATCGCCACCGCACGCATCCCAAAATCCGACATCTGCCGCAGGGTCGCCTGCAGGTCTGGAGCCTCGGGAGTGGTCCGGTCTTCGTGCCACTCGTTGCTGCCCATCACCGTGTGGACGGTACCCATAAGGCCCGTGGGGAGGCCGGCGGCCTGTTCCAGGATCGTCCGGATGAGATGGGTGGTAGTGGTCTTGCCGTTGGTGCCCGTGACTCCCACCATCCACAAGTTCCGGCTGGGACAACCGAAAAAATGCGCCGCCACGCGCGCGGTGCTCACGCGAGCGCTGGGCACCTGTAAGTAGGGCATGCCAGCCGGCACGGCCTCTTCGCGTTCCACCAGGCACGCCACCGCCCCCCGGCGCCGGGCGTCCTCCACGTACCGGTGACCGTCGGTGCGAAAGCCCGGAATGGCACAGAACAAATCACCGGCGCGTGTCCGGCGGGAATCATAGGTGATGCCCAGCACCTCCACATCACCGTGGGCCCAGATCCCCACCCCGGAGGCCAATTCCGACAACTTCATACGTCTCTCCTCCGGAAGCTGCTCCATGTCCGGCTCGCGTCACAGAGCCAACACCGCCATGGTGGCGCCCGCCCGCACCTCGCGATCGACCGGCCACTCCTGCCACTGTACACGGCCCCCGAGATCCCCTTCAACATGCAGGTTAATCCCGATGTCAAACGCCACATGCCGTGCCTCTGGCACCGAGAGGCCCACCACCGCGGGAACGGCCACCCAGTCCATATAGACCCGCGCGGCCGACCCGAGCGTCAGGATGAGGGGCTGTCCCGCGGGCCGGTAGGCGCCGTATGCTACGGACTGGTCCTTGACCACCGGGCCGTACCCTTCGATGCGGACCGGAAACCCGAAGGCCTGTGCGTCCTGGCGTGCCTGCTCGGGGGGCAGATTCACCAGGTTCGGCACGAGGGCCGGCGTCCCCGGACGGGGACGCTCTCGCGGGTTTGTAGGCACGAGTCCCCAGTAGCGAAAGATTTGGCGCAGGAGACGCCCCACGACCGGCGCTGCCACCTGACCGCCAAAGTACGCCCCCTTCGGTTCGTCCACGGAACAGAGCACGGCGACACGCGGGTTCGGCACGGGCCCGAAACCCACGAACGACGAAATGTAGACGCCCTCCACGACACGGCCTCCGACCACCTTCTGCGCCGTTCCGGTCTTACCCGCGACGCGGAAACCGGGCACCTGCGCGAGCTTGCCGGTCCCTTCGGCCACTACCGCCGTCATCATCCGCTGCACCGCCTCCGCCGCCCACGGGTCCAGGATCCGGGTTCCACTTCCTGTATAAAGTTGTCGAAGCACCCGGCCATCCGGGGCCGTAATTCGTTCTCCCACGTGCGGGATTTTCAGGTAGCCCCCGTTGGCGATGGCCGATACCGCGTTTAACAGAGCCACGGGAGTTACGGTGAGGGTCTGCCCGAACGCCATCACGGCCAGGTCGAGAATCGTGGCCCGGCCCTTGTTTGGCATGATGCCGCGCGCTTCGCCCGGTAGATCTACGTGCGTCGGGCCCATCATGCGGAAGCGGTGCATGTATTCGTAAAATCGGTCGATCCCAAGCTTCAGTCCGAGATCCATGAATCCCACGTTGCAGGAGTTGCGCACCACTGCTCCCAGCGACTCCGGTCCATGACCGGCTTTGCGCCAGCAGTTAATCCGTCTTCCCAGCACCATGCGGAAGCCTGGGCAGAAGAAGCCCGCCCCGAGCCCTACCACCCGGCTCTGGAGAGCCGCTGCGAGGGTCATCGGCTTGAAGATCGATCCCGGTGGGATCGCATCCGATATCACTTCGTCGCGGTATGCCTCCGCCCTGTAACTCTTATAGTGGTTCGGATTCACGCCCGGATGTTCGGCCAGAGCCAGAATCCCTCCTGTCTTCGGCTCCATCACGAGGACCATCGCCCGTCGTGCCCCGTGCTGCACCAGAGCCGCCTCGGCCGCCTGCTCGGCCATCCACTGAATATTGTGGTCGAGGGTGGTAACAAGGTTGTTGCCTGCCAGCGGAGGATCAAGCGTGGCGCTGGCGTGCGGCACCGGCCGTCCCGCCACATCAAATTCGCGCAGAATGTAGCCCTTGCGCCCCGTGAGCTGGCGATTGTACGTCAGCTCCAGCCCCGCAAGTCCCTGATCGTCGACACCCGTGAAGCCGAGAACCGTGCCGGCGAGCGCCCCTTCGGGATACGTGCGCGTGGACTCGGGCACCAAAAAGACTCCCGGAAGGCCCGCCCGCTGAGCACGGAGACTTGCGACCTGGGCTTCACTCAGATGCCGCTTCAGCCACACGAATCCTAACCGGCGCCGAAGACGGGCCAGGACCCGGTCGGTCGGCTGTCCGAGAAGTTGCGCCAAGATCTGCGCCTCCTCCTCGGGGGCGGGCACCTGGACCGGCACCGCGTACGCGGAGTAGATATGATGACTGCCCGCGAGCACATATCCGAGGCTGTCCAAGATCTCACCACGCGGGGGGGCCAGCGGGACCCCGCGCAGATGCGCGACACGTGCACGCTGGCGCAATTCCTTCGACCACACGCCCTGAACGTAAATGGTTCGTCCCATCAGGAGGATGTCGAAAACAAACGCGCCCGCCAGGATGAAAAATGAGCGTCGGCGAAGGACCAGCTCCGGTCGCTCCAACACCCGGCCACCTCCAGATCCCTGCGATCTGGTAGAGGTTATGAGACAGGCGCTCGCACTGAGAACGGACAGGTCAGGACTTGCCACCCGCTTCGAGCCGCTTCAGCTCTCGCCATAACCCCGCCACGGTAGCCCGCAAGCGGCCCGCCAGCGTGACACGCGAGACCGTTGCCACCGGCCCCGGCTGCCGCACCAGGGTGGGTGCCACGGTCGTGTGCAGACGGGCCGCGTCCACCGCCAGCGCAGACGGAGTGGTCGCGGCCGCCACCAGGCCCGCCAGATGCTGCTGCTGACGCGTGGCCTGCTGCAGCTGTTGCTGCAGCACGTCGACTTTAAAGCCCTCGGATGCCATCAGGCTACCGGACAGTGCCCCACCCAGACCCACCATCCACAAGAGTCCGACCGTGAACGCCATTTTCCGAATGAGCCGGGCGGAACGGGCCCGGCGTCGGTCGGTCGGTCTCGTCTTCGGCTGCAGGCGCCGCTCAACATTGCGGAGCAGTTCTGCCTGGGGTTCGTTGGGAACCGCGATCTCATTCGGAAGCGCCATCGTATCCTCCTCATACCCTTAACCACGGATCGCCGACAACCGTGAGCGCCACGTTTCGACGAGCGATGTCACCCTCAGGGCTAAAGCGCGAATCCTGTCGTCAAAATGATCAAGGGGCTGCCCGGCCCTGTCCCCTCAGTGTTGAAACACGCGAAGTTTGGCCGAACGACTGCGCGGGTTGCGAAGCACTTCCGCCTCGTCCGCAATCAAAGGTTTTTTGGTCAAAGTGCTGCCGCTACGAGTGTCCTGCCACAGGCGGAAGCGCTGTTTGACGGTCCGATCCTCAAGAGAGTGGTAGCTCAGTACGGCAATGCGTCCGCCGGGGCTGCAGATGGCATAGGCTTGCTCTAGCCCCTGATCGAGACTCTGCGGCTCCTCGTTCACCCACATCCGGAGTGCCTGAAAGGTGCGCCTGGCAGGGTGTCCCCCGGTTCGGCGGGATGCCGCCGGAATGGCCGCCTTGATGACGTCGACCAGTTGTCCGGTGGTGCGGATAGGCTCGCGCCGCCGCGTGGTCACGATAAATTCAGCAATACGGGCCGCCCAGCGCTCCTCGCCATATTCGCGAAGAATGCGGGTCAGTTCTTCCTTATCGGCCATGTTCACGAGCCGGAACGCGGTTCGCTCCCCCTCCGGGTTCATGCGCATGTCCAAAAGCGCATCATGCTGATAGCTGAAGCCCCGTTCAGCGTCCTCTAGCTGTGGCGATGACACGCCGAGGTCGAACAGGACGCCCTGAACCGGCCGCAGGCTGGACGGGACTAGCGCGTCGAGCTGGGCGAAGTTGCCATGCACGAAGATCACCCGGTCCCCGTAGGACGAAAGCCGCTGCCGTGCCCGCTCTAGTGCCTCAGGATCCCGGTCCACCCCCACGACCCGATTATCGCCATGGACCAAAAGCAGGCGCTCCGCGTGGCCTCCATTGCCCAGCGTGGCGTCGACGTAGATACCGGGTCCGGTATAGAGCCAACTTGTGGTCATTTCCGCCATGACCGGCTCGTGTCGGAGGCGCATCTGTCCTGTCATAGGCCCAGGTCCACCAATTTCTCCGCCGTCGTCTCAAACGTCTCTTGTGCCCCCGCCTGGTATGCGCGCCAGCGGTCTTCTGCCCATACCTCCACCCGCGTATTCAGGCCCACCAGCACGGCGTCGGTGACGATCCCGGCGGCCTGGCGCAGGCGAGGCGCGACGAGGATGCGCCCCTGCCGGTCGAGCTCCACTTCGGTGGCGCCGGACATCAGCATGCGGACGAAGGCCCGTGCGTCCCGGCTGGTCATGGGAAGCTCCTTCAGTCGTTCTGCCAGCCGCTCCCACTCGGGAGCGGGATAGCAGGCCAGGCAACCGTCGAGACCCACCGTCACGACGAACCGCAGTCCGAGTTCCTCGCGAAACTTGGCGGGAATGGTGAGACGGCCCTTGTCGTCGAGCGCATGGGCGAACTCGCCGATGAGCACCGCATCACCCCCACTTTGCCCCACTTGCTCCCACTATTCTCCGCCATCATAGGAACTCCTTCCCCTGGGGGACAAGTATTAGGAGGCAAATACGAGGACGGACCTAAGCGGCAACCGGTCATCCCCGCCCGGACGCGGCTGGATTCTGGACTCCGGTGGCGGCGTTATGTCAGGCTGGACAGGGGGTGCGGTGTATGGATACGCGATCGGACCGCTTCATGTCTGAGCCCTTCGAACGGGTGCGCCTGGTTGACCGATCGGTCTCCGCCTCCCACCGCCCCGCGGACCTCGAGACCGCCGCTCAGGTCCTGCTCGACGCGCGCCGGATCGCGGTCATGACCCACGTACGAACGGACGGGGACGGATTGAGCGCCTGGGCACTGGCCTCGGCTTTGAAGAAGCTGGCAAAGCAGGTGCAGGTCTTTGCCGATGCGCCGTCGGAGCTGTCGTGGCTGCGGCCGGACGACCCCGACCTTGTCGACGCCGGCCGCCTCGACCCGGATGCGGCCATCGTGACCCTCGATTGTGCGAACTACGCCAGGAATGCCTGGCCGTCTCCGGAGCGTGAGGAGGTCTTGGCGCTCCTTCGTGAGTTTGGCGGCGAGGGAAACGTGCCGCTCGCCCGTTATGATGCCGTGCGGCCGGTGACGCTCGTCATCGACCACCACATCACGAACCGTGCCTACGGCCTGTGGAATTGGATCGAGCCTGACCGGGCCGCCGTCGCGGAAATGGTGCTGGAGCTGATTTTGGTCCTCCAGGAGCTCAGCGGTCGCGACGACCTGGTCGATAGTGCCATCGCCCGGTGGCTTATGGCCGGGATCGTGACCAGCACAGACTGGTTTCGCCATCACACCGATGCACGTATCTGGCGTGCGGCCGCCTGGCTCGAACAGACGGGCGGGGTGGATCAGAAGGCCAAAGCGGAACTGGCCTTCAACCTGACTGCGGTAAGTCCGGGCTACTTCCGCCTGAGCGGCGCGCTCCGCCACCTGACGCGGATACGGGCCGGAGTCGCTTCGGTGCGGGTCTCGCGCTCGCTTCTCGAACGTTACGGGGTGACAGATGATGAGGCAGCGCGCTTTATCGACGACATGACCGCCCTGCCGGCGCAGATGTACGTATTGTTGGTGGAATTAGCCGATGGCAGCATCCGTGCGCGTCTGCGTGGCCGGGAACGGCGCGTGGACACGATCGCGCAGGCCTTCGGGGGCGGCGGGCACGAGTATGCCAGCGGCACTATCCTGCCGAATCGGACGACGGCCCGCCGCCTTGTGCGGGCAGCGGAAGCATCGACGAACGGGGAAGGCCTGCCGCGTGTTCGTTGACACCACCATTTTCGGGGACTTACAATAATGCGCACGCGCGCTCGTTCGCGCGACGTGGGGATGTAGCTCAGCTGGGAGAGCGCCGCGTTCGCAACGCGGAGGTCACGGGTTCGAATCCCGTCATCTCCACCATTATTATTTTCATCGTGGGCCGGCCGGCGAACCCGGGCTGTTACAGTCGGGTCGGTACCCGACGTGCCACGCCCTCTGCTTCCGCAGCACGCGCCACCGCCGACGCCACCGCGTCCACGACCCGGCGATTGAAGACACTCGGAATAATGTAGTCGAACGCGAGCTCATCCGGCTCCACCACCTGAGCGAGCGCCCGCGCCGCCGCGAGCTTCATCCCGGTCGTCACCGAGCGCGCCCGCGTGTCCAGGACCCCGCGAAACAGGCCCGGAAAAATCAGCACGTTATTGACCTGGTTGGGGTAGTCCGAACGTCCGGTGGCCACGACCCGTGCAAATGCATGCGCACCATCCGGGTCGACCTCGGGGACGGGATTCGCCATGGCGAACACGATGGGATCGTGCGCCATCACCTTCAGGTCTTCGGGCTCCAGGACGTGGCCCGTAGAGAGGCCGATAAAGACGTCGGCGTCCACCAGCACCTCTTTCAGGCTCCCTACCCGATTCGCCGGATTCGTCATGCGCGCATAGCGCGTCCACGAGGGGCGGTCGGGATATTCTTGTCCGTGCGGTATGGCTCCCTCCTTGTCGCACCCCACGATGTCCGTGATGCCTGCGGCCAAGAGCAGCTCGGTCGTGGCGGTTCCTGCCGCACCCACGCCCGACACGACAACCCGTAGGCCCTGCAGGTCCTTACCCACGACCCGGGCCGCATTGATGAGCGCGGCCAGGATGACCGCCGCGGTCCCATGCTGGTCGTCGTGGAACACCGGGATATCGAGCCGCTCCATGAGCCTGTGCTCCACCTCAAAGCAGCGAGGTGCCGAGATATCTTCCAGATTGATGCCGCCGAACATGGGCGCGATGCGCACGACCGTCTCGACGATCGCGTCGACATCGGTGGTATCCAGGCAGATGGGAAACGCGTCTACCCCGGCCAACGACTTGAATAGGACCGCCTTGCCTTCCATGACCGGTATGGCCGCCAGCGGCCCCAGGTGCCCGAGTCCTAAGATCGCGGTCCCGTCGGTCACAATCGCCACCATGTTGCGCTTGGCGGTCAACTGAAATGCTTTGGACGGATCGTCGGCGATCGCCTGCACAATCTTCGCGACCCCTGGCGTATAGACGTGGGACAGGTCTTCCCGGTTTTTGACCTGCACACGGGGCTCAATCGCGATCTTGCCCCCGAGGTGCATGAGAAAGGTCCGGTCGGACACGTACTCCACCTCAACCCCCGGCAAGGCCCGCAGCTCGCGTTCGAGGCGACCCATCGCGTCGGCCTGGGGCAGCGTGATAGTGAGGTCGCGGACCGTCGTATCCTCCTCCGACCGCACGAGGTCGAGCGCAATCACATCTCCCCCATACCGTTCTACGGCATGCAGCAGCTGACTAAATTCTACTTGCTCCCGCTTCAACGTCATCCGAAGCACAAACTGAACACCGGGACTGGGAACTCCCATTTACACGCTCTCCCTCCCGCGCACGCTCGCGAGATCGGTCTTCCTGCATTGTACCAACACCGTTCGAGCCCTGGCTCGGCGATTCACCGCTTTCGAACACATCCACTTGCGTCTTCGGGAGCCCCGTGTTACCGTGATGGAACATTAGTTCTATATCGAAGAGGAGGTCGTCACCGTGGCGGATCTGATTAGGCTGGACCGCCTTCGCGCCCGCCGCAGCGGGCCCGTGATCCGGCTGGCCGGCCGGCATTACCGCGTGGTCCGTCCCGAGCTAGCTCACCTGATCGCCTGGTGGCGCGAGTTGCCCGACCCACCCGCTCGCTTCCGGTGCCGACTTGACGACCGACCCACCGCGGCGGTAGTAGTACTGAGGAGCAATACGCGGTAGGGAATGGTGTCGGTTGGGGGTTGTTGAGGAACTGCACAGACTCGGATGGACCGAATCGGAAGCGCGCGCATACGTGGTGCTGGCCGCGGCGGAATCTCCGCTGACCGGTTATGAAGTCGCCAAGCGCGCGCGACTGACGCGTCCGAACGTGTACGCAGCCCTCGAGCGCTTGGTCGAGCGCGGGGCGGCCATGCTGTCAGCGAGCGACGGACACTACGAGGCGGTCCCCTTTTCAGCAGTTGCTGCCGGATTCCTCTCATCGGCCACCGCCCGCATGCAACGGATAGCAGAAGGCCTCCCGGCCTCGGGAACCCTCTCATCGACCGTGGTCGGGGAGGGCGACGAGGCACTGTACATACAAATGCGGCGGATGCTCGCCAACGCCCGGACAGCGGTGGACGCCTACGTCAGCCGCCTGTTTTTGGAGACCCTTCGGGATGACTGGCGAGCCGTGCGCGAGCGGGGGGTGACCCTGCGCCTCATCTGTCTGTCCGGCTGTCGGACGCCCTGCCGAGATTGCCCCGATACCGTGCGACCATGGCCGGAAGCGGTGGAGCAGGACTGGCTGATGGTGGTGCGAGATGGGGAGGAAACGCTGCTCGCGACGTCGTGCAGCGGACGCCCCGCCCTGCTCCTCACGAGCCGCTCGCCGCTTCCGAGGATTTCCGATATGCTGTGCCATCTGCTCACGTTCCCATCCCCGGGCCCAAGCGAAGGGAGCCTCCTTGGATGATCTTACCTGATACACAAAATCTCCCCGACACCCGTGCCATCGCCATTCCTGCCGTGGGGGTCACACCGCTGGCCATGCCGCTTCGCATTGACGACGGCGGCGACATTCATCACGTGTCCGCGACCGTGGCGCTGTACACAAGCCTGGCCGGGGATCGCAAGGGCACGCACCTTTCCCGTCTGGTGGAGAGCGTGATGCCGCTGGCAGACGCCGTGCTGACCCCCCGTTCCCTCCGGGCCGTCCTCGCCGAAGCCCGGGGACGTCTCGATGCGGACGAGGCTTTTTTGGCCGTGCAGTTCCGATACGACATGAGAAAGCCCGCACCGGTAAGCGAACTGACCGGCTATGTGCCTTATGACGTCGGCCTGATTGCGCTGGATGGACCGAGCGGCGTCGAGGAGGGGCTCACTCTCAACGTGCCGATCACCACCCTGTGCCCGTGCAGCAAGGCCATCTCTCAGTACGGGGCCCATAATCAACGCGGGCGCCTGTTTATGACGGCGGCCTTGGAGGAGACCGGACGGACGTTCTCGCTGGGCGCCCGCGTCGGCGCGCTGGAGGCGTTGGGGTCGAGTCCCGTGTTCAGCCTTTTGAAGCGGACCGACGAAAAAGAGGTGACCGAGAGGGCCTACGAAACACCGAAGTTCGTGGAGGACGTCGTGCGCGACGCCGTGCTCTGGCTCGAAGCCGAGCGCCAGTTCGGCTGGTATCGCGTCCGGGTCTCCAACGACGAGTCCATCCATGCTCACAACGCGGTCGCGCTGTACGATTCGGCGCGGGCCCTGAAGCCCCGTCCGCGCCCAGGCTTCTATGACTATCTGGATCTCATCAGCCCATAGTTCTGTCCGCCGTCGAAAGAGTGCACGCAAAAAGCTTCCTTGGGGCGGCCTTATCGGTACGGCGAAGAGGCTTCGGCGGATGGTCTCTTCGGCATCTCTGCCCGGAATGGCCCAAGGGCTTTAGCCCATGCCGGCGGACCCGCTCAGGTGTTCCGAGACCCCTGGTTTTCTTGAACCGTGTCGCGTGTCTTCATCAAGGTGCCGGGCGGCGGCTACCGTGGCGTTTCGGCCGGGAGGAGCCGCGCGAGAGGAGCCCCCGTCGCTGGCGGTGTCCTCACCACGAGGACGATATGACGCCAATCGTGATTGGCGGGAGCTCCCCCTACGGTGTGGATCCGCGCTCTCTAGCTCGCACGCCGGTCCGAAGTGCGGGCACGCGGCCCGGGGCATCGCGATAAGCGCCGACACCGTTGCGCGGCCCTTCCAAGCAGGTCACTACCGATCCCACGATCTTCGGATAGGTGCCTGAACCGGCACCGTCAGGGACTGGAGTACCGGGTAACAGGGGCGATCGCGGCAAACTCGCGATCATGAGGGTGTTGTCAAACGCTCTAGAATGCGACCCCGTCCTAAAGACGGCGACAGCGACGGCTCACGCCCGCACGTCCGGGGAGCCGCCAGCGCCAGTCCTGAGTTCAGGATCGCTGCCTTAACCTGAATTCTCCGTATCTTATTTAAAACACGGTGATTCAGTGCTATACTGAGGAAGCGGGAAGGATCCCTTGACCCCCGCACCAGGAGATGAATCTGATGGGAACTCGACAAGAGCGTACCGCTCAGTTAAAGGCGCAGCTGGATAGCTGGAATGCCGAATTAGATCGTTGGCAGGCCAAGGCCCAGGAATCCACCGCGGCCGCCCGGCTTCAGTATGATGAGCAAATCGCGGCGCTCCGAACGCAAGTCGATCAAGCGGCGGGAAAAATTACGACATTGCAGGCATCGGGGGACGATGCCTGGGAGACAATGCACCAGGGCGTCGATGATGCCTGGAGCAGCCTTCGAACCGCCTTTCACCGAGCGAAGTCGCAGTTCGACTAAGCAGCAATCGGGACACCGACCACGGTGTTCCGATTTTTGGCGAGGGCCCCCTCGTCGTATTCCCTACACCCACCGCACGCCACGAGGGAACTCACCCGTTGGCCGCACTGAACTTGACAGACCCTCACGTCCCCTTTGTCTCGTCGCCGGCGATGACGGACGGCGTTTTGGGCGTCCCCACGATCATGCGGTCGCCGCCCATCGCGGAGACCCGCACCGTC
>JAKATP010000115.1 GCA_021818685.1 Bacillota bacterium
TCGATGCCGGACAGCCCGTGCCGCACGCCGCGGAACTGCATCGCCTCTGGAACGCGGAGAAGCCGCAGCGGTCGTGGGTCTACGGCGCCTCCAAGTGTTGCGGGCAGGAGGCGCTGCGTGACTTGGGTCGCGCCTTGGCCCACTTCTGGCGCGGGCGCCAGGCGGGCCGCCGCATCGGGTTCCCGCGCTTTCGTCGTCAGCATGGGCGGCGGGATTCCTTTCGTCTAACGGGTAGCATCACGGTACACCCGCGTTCGGTCACGCTGCCACGGATCGGCTGCGTGCGGACCCAGGAAGCCGCCAGGAAGTTCCGGGGCCGCATCCTCTCGGCCACGGTGAGCCGGGAGGCGGATCGCTGGTACGTATCCTTGACCGTGGAGGTGGAGCGTGATGACCCACAGCCCGTAGAAGGACCCGGGGTGGGCGTCGACCTGGGTCTCAAGTCCTTGGCGGTGCTCTCCGATGGGGCACCGCTGCAATCCCCGAAGCCTTTGGGGAAGGCGCAGAGGCGCTTGCGCCATCGGCAACGGCTGCATAGCCGTAAGCCGCGAGACTCCCGCAATCGGCGGAAGTCGGCGGCCGGGTTGGCCCGTCTGCATCGGCGCATCCGCTGCCAACGCACGGACTTCCTGCACAAGACGACCACGGACCTGGCGAAAACCAAGTCGGTCATCGTGGTCGAAGACCTCTCCGTACGCGGCCTGATCAGAAACCGACGTCTTTCTCGGTCCGTTGCGGACGCTGGGTGGTCAGAGTTCCGGCGGATGCTCGCGTACAAGACCCTCTGGTACGGGTCCCGACTGGTCGTCGCGCCACGCTTCTACCCATCCACGAAGACCTGCTCGGCCTGCGGGCACGTGAAGACCGAGATGCCGCTGGGCGACCGGGTCTTCCGGTGTGAAGCGTGTGGGGCCGCGATCGATCGAGACCTGAACGCGGCGCGAAACCTGGCGTCGCTCGTCGCCGGGAGTTCCCCGGAGACGCAAAACGCCTGTGGAGCAGAAGGCTCTGGCCAGGAGAACGGCCTGGTGAAACCGGCTGCTGTGAAGCAGGAACCTTTGAGTCGGCAACCGGCTGTTGCGGCGGTCGGGAACAAAAGACGATGAAAAGGGGAACGGTTCTGGGGTCTGGTCCTGGTCTTAGTGGTCGACACCCTCCTGGGCACCGGGATGGCGGCCCTGTCCCTGGTGCTGGCCCTACGGCTTCGGAATCACGGCCCGTTTTACACCGTTATCGGGTTCGTGAGTCTTCCCCTCACCTTCATTTCCACCGCGTTCGCGCCACTTGGCACCATGTCGGGCTGGCTCCGGACACTGGCGGGTCTGAACCCTCTCACCTATGCGATCGATGCTGTGCGCTCCGTGGTGTTAGAACACGCGGGGCTTGCCGCCATCGGGCACCTCGGTTTCTACCTGCTGGTCTTTGACGGCCTCTGCCTGGTTCTGGGAGTAGCCGTGTTCCGGCGCACGCTGTGCTGAGCTCTCCGTTCAGGAGCGAAATGTCCCGCGTCTTCCGACGCGAGACATTCGCGCTGTCCCTCCCGAACATCCGGCCGGCACACCGTCGGCGTCAGTATCGAGCGCACCGGTCAAGGGGCGTTCCCGGACGGGTCCGGAACTGTCTCCCGCACCGGGATGCCGTTTTTGAACGATTTGCCTCCACGGTTGCCGTTACGGAGGGGGAGGCATTGCAGCTGTGGCCTGATATCCGTCACATGTATTCGCCGGGCCATTCTCCTCGTTTGATCCGCTCCCAGAAGGCTCGCTCGGCTTGCTGACGCTTCGCCTCCTCCTCGCGGAGGGCCGCCTCGGCCAGTGCTTGGTTGCGGGCCGCCCCCTCACGCTGCGCCTTCTGCGCGACTCGAAAAGCGACCGGATCCATGTACAGGCCATCGTTTAGCTCTCGATCATCAACTGGGGGTCCCGCTGGGTGCGCCCTGCGTCGGACGCTGTGTCCGATGGGCAGTCCCACTGGTGGAGAGAGAGCGGGTTGTCGGCGCGGTCAAACCCCACTCGATTGTCTCAAGAGCGCTCGGTCTCAAGCTCGCGCGTTCTCTCAGCGTGGTCTTTACCCGCGTCTCCACTGGATTCCAAGCTTCGGGCTCCCACAAACGACCCCCGGCAGCCAGCGACTCCTATGGCGTTCGGCCACACATGGCTCAGATGGAGGGCTTGGCGACCTCCGATCTGCCGCGGGTGGCGCAGGTGGACCGCCTCACATCCGAAAGCCAATGTGGACGACCAGCATCAGGGCCACGCCGGCTGCCAGCCCGAGGAGGGCGGCGGGTCCCGAGGCGCGAACGCTGGCGGGCAGCGTGTCATGTCCGACCACATAAGTCATGGCACCAGCCGCAAGCGCCAGGATGACGGCCGAGCTTCCGGGCGAGAACGCACCCACGCCGAGAGCCAGAGCGGTTCCGGCCGGGGTCACGAATCCAATGAGGGAGGTGGCCAGCAGGATCCGGCGGGACGCGACGTGTCCCATCCTCAGAGGTGCGGCGATGCTCATGCCTTCCGGCACGTTGTGCAGCGCGATGGCAAGCGCCAAAAGCGCCCCGACCCGGACGCCGACGACGCTCCCCGCTCCAATGGCCATGCCTTCGGGTAGGTCGTGGAGCGCCATGGCCGCCGCCACGAACCATCCCATCATACGAAAGCGGCCCTGCTCATCCGCCGTCCCGGTTCCGACCACCAGGCCATGGAGCGTCCACATCCCGGCTGCTCCCAACAGTAGGCCGAGGACAGCGGTCACGGGCCCCCCCTCCCGCCACGCCAGGGGGAAGAGATCAAGCACGGTGACGACCGCCATGACACCGGAGGCGAGTCCCAGCATCGCTGCCAATAGCCGGGGGCCGAACCGGGGCGTCGTCGTCACGATGAGCGCCCCCACCGGTGTCGAAAGACCCGACAGGAGGCTCATCGTCAGGATCGCGCCCATCTGTCCCTCCACCCCCCGTCGACCTTTGATACCTATGACCGGGAGGGGTTGTCCTCGACCGCCGTCCGTAATCCAGGCGCGCACGACATGAAGGGCCCTGCATGAGGCGTTGCGCCTTTATGCTTGCCCGCCGTTCGGCTTACGAGGAAACGGTCGCGGCCGGAGGAACCGGCGGGCTGCCCCATCCACCGCTCCGCCGATGCGAGCGGGTCAAGGCCACCCACGCAAGGGCGAGCAGCACCATGAGGCCCGCGAGGCCGAAAAACACCGCGTGTACGCGCGGGAGCCACGGTACGGCCGCTGCCGCGGCGAGCCCAGCCAGGCGCCCTCCAGCCGCCCATGCTCCGCTCAGGGCCTGCCAGCGCCCACGCTCCCCGGTTCCCGCTTCTGTCAACACCCGTGCTTGGATAAGGTCCGCCAGCAAAAACGTGCAAAACCCCTCGGGAAGGCCGAGACCCGCCACCACCCAATATCCCACCGGCCGCGTCATGACGGCCCAAGAGGCTGCCATGATGATGATGAGGGCGGTAATGAGGCGCTCAGGCCGGCTCGGACTCATCCGAGGCAGGATGGCGGCCGACATGATGCCCGCCCCGCCCCAGATGCCGAGTGCCACCCCGTAGCGAAGGGCACCGGCATGCAGGGTCACCAACATGTATGCCGTATAGAGGACGTTGGCCATCCAGGAGAGAGCCGCGATGGCACCACTCACCGCCATCTGCTCCACCACCGCCTGCGGCAGCCGGAATTTCGGCTTTCGTTCAGCATGACCAGACCGACGGGCCCGAGGACGGACGCCGGCGGCGCCCACCGGCGGCAGGCCGGCCATCACCGTCAGGGCGCCCACATAGCAGGCGAGGCTTACGAAAAATCCCAAATCCCGACCGGTTGCCACGATGAGGCCGCCGGCCAGCACGGGCAGGAGTGCCTGCGAGAGACTGTCCACCAGGCGGAGACGGCTCAGGAGGACCTGATTCAGGTGAGCGGTCGAGGATGCCTGATAGTGGGTCAGGGCCGGCCCGTTCAGTGCCTGTCCGACGCCCAGCAGCAGCACCGAGACCATGGCGATCGGAAGACGCTGGGCCAGGAGGAGGCCCGCCACGCCGACGATGCGGATGACGTATGAAAAGAGAATGAGGGTCTTCGGCTCCAGACCGTCGGCGAGCTGTCCGGCGGCCCGGACCAGGACGACACTCGGCAGGTACACGGCGGCCAGGGCCAGGGCAAAACTCTGCGATCCTGGCCACAGGGCCACCATTAAGAGCGGGAGCGCGACTTCGCGAAACTGCGCCCCCGTCATCACGAATGCCTCGTCCAGGATAAGGCGGGTCCACCAGCCGGGCCGGGACGGGTCAGCGCGCCCGGTCATGCCATGAAGCCAGCCCGAGCCGTGAGGATGTCCGCCTGTTTACGGTTCAAGGCGCGTCAAGAAGCCCTCTAAAGCTTCGAAGTATGCTGCCTCGTCGTCCCACAGGGCCAGATGGCTGCCATTTTCCAGTACAGCCACCTCGGCATCAGGCATCCGCCGCCCCATCTCCTCGATGTCAGCCGGGTTCATGGTGTCGTGGCGCCCGACCAGAAGCAGGGTCGGGACTCGGATCTCGGACAGGCGATCCCAGCGATCCCACTCGGCGAAGTTTCCGGTCACCACAAATTCGTTCGGGCCCTGCATCGTCCTGTAAACGGGCTGGCTGATGCGCTCAAGCCCGCGCACCACGGCATCCGGCCAGGGGTCAAGACGACAGAGGTGCTGGGTGTAGAGGGTGGAGACGAGAAGTTCCTCGTAGGCCGGGTTGAAATAGTCCTCCCGGGCCTCGAAATCGGCGAGACGACGTTGGACATCCGTCGGCAGCGCGGCCCGGAGGGTCTTTAAATGTGCCACGTATGACGCGATACTCGCCGTCATGTTGGAGATGACGAGACCTTTTAAGTGCTCCGGGTAGGCCAGGGCATACTCGATGGCCAGCATGCCGCCCCAGGACTGACCATAGAGGACAAATTGTTCGAGGCCCAGCGCCTCGCGGACCGCCTCCACCTCCTCCCGAAAGCGCTCCACGGTCCACAGGCTCGTATCATCCGGCTGATCCGCGTAGTACGACCCCAGCTGATCGTAGTAATAGAACGTCACGTCCGGCCCGCCCTGGGCCGGGTCCAGGTGCCGCTCCAGCACTTCCAGGTATTCGTGGTTGGCCCCTGGACCTCCGTGCAGGGTCAGCATCTGCAGGGACCCCTCCCCTACCCTCCGCGTCCACACGTGATAGCCTCCGGGTACCTCGATGATGCGGCTTTGTCCCCCGCGGGTCATGTCTTACCCCTCTCTCGTAGCGAAGGTCCCTCACCCGGCCCGCGCGGCTCGCACGACCCGGTCGACGTCGAGCGCGTAGAGCACGTGTCCATCCTGTCCCGTCGTCGTCTCGGCCGTGAGGAGGGCATTCCACACTGCCTCCTCCACCACCTCCGCCGCCGCCTGGAAGCACTCGTCGAGGCGACGGTCGCCCGTCCGCCCGGGCTCCCCCACATCCACGGCCACAACTACGTCCCCGCTCCCGGGCGCGGACACTGCGCCGGTGCGGGCCAGGCCGTGCGTGGCCCGCCGTGCCACTCGGGTCAGATCCCAGGCATCAAGGCCCGTGTCGGCGGCCAATACCATGATGATGGAGCCGTCAGGAGTGTGCTCGTCCCCAGACGCCAGAACGCGCGCGCCATGGAACAGAAGCTCCTCCGGCCGCCCGCAATTCAAGAGCACCAGCGCGGCAACGACGTGTCCGGAGGCCAGCACGCGCGAAGCCGAGCCAATGCCGCCTTTATGACCGAATCCGGCCATGCCGGTGCCGGCACCCACCGCCCCCTGCTGCAGGCTCCCAGCCGACAGGTCCATCAACGCTGCCCGCACATGCTGGGGACGCACATGAAGTCCCCAGAGATCGTTTAAGAAGCCATCATTGCACTCGGCCACCACCACATTCCGCAGCGGCCCCACCTCACCGGTCACTCCGTCTCGAACCAGGGTCAGGTAGCCGTCCAGCACGGCACCCACGCCCAGGGTGTTGGTCAGAAGGATAGGATGCTCGAGGGTTCCGATTTCCGCCACCTGCATGAGGCCCGCCGTCTTCCCAAAGCCGTTGATGACGTGCACCGCGCCCGTCCAGGGGGGATGGTCAGGGGGCGCAATCACGGTGACACCGGTGCGGACAGGCCCCTCTCCCACCCGCAGCGGACCTTCTCCCTCCACGAGGCTCACATGGCCGACCCGAAAGCCCGGCACGTCAAGAATGGTGTCAGACGGCCCGGGCCGCATCCGCCCGAGCGAAAGTCCGAGCTCTCTGAGCGTTGCGCGCAAGCATCATCCCCTCCCTCAACGCATCTTTCGCTGCCGTCGTTCCCGCCCCTCCCGGCTCCGCCGTGCCCAGAGCCTCCGCTCTTCGGCCCGGAGCGCACGATCCTGCTTTCGGGCCTGGAACGCAATCTCCCGGCCAAGATGTCGCCAGGCCTGGAGTCGCTCCTCCGCGATCTCTCCTCTCTCCACAGCCTCCAACACCGCGCAGCCGGGCTCATCCTGGTGCCGACAGTCATTGAAGCGGCAAGCGGCTGCGTACGCCCCCAGGTCTGTGAAGGTCTGCTGGAGTCCTGCATCAGCTTCCACCAGGCCCATTTCACGCGTGCCCGGCGTGTCGAGCAGCAGTGCCCCGCCCGGCAGTGGGAAGAGCGTCCGGCTGGTCGTGGTCTGGCGGCCACGTCCATCGCCGCCGCGCACCGCTCTCGTCTCCTGCACCGCTTCACTTAAGAGCACGTTCGTCAACGTGGACTTGCCGACGCCGGAAAGTCCCAGGAATACCGCTGTGAGGCCCGGTCGCAAGTACGTCCGCAGGGCCTCGGTGCCGGTTTGGTCGAGGGCGCTGACGAGATGCACCGGCACCCCGGGTGCGCACGCGCGGGCCCGGGCGAGAATTCCGTCGGGATCGTCCGTTCGGTCCGCCTTGTTGAGGACCAAAACGGGACTCACCCCGCCTTCATAGGCGAGCGTGAGATACCGTTCGATGCGGCGCGGAGACAACGTACGCTCCGCCGACTCCACGATGAAAGCCAGATCCACGTTGGCGGCCGTGACCTGACGGTCTGATCGCCTGCCGGCGACCTTCCGCAGGAACACCGTGCGGCGGGGCAGTACGGCCTCGATGCGATGACGGGTCGCCGGCACGGCAGCTACAAAGTCCCCCACCGCAGGATACGCGGCAGGGTCGGTACCGGCAGCAAACCGAAATCGGCCGCTCACCTCCGCCTCCACATCCTGCTCTCCGTCGGTCAGGAGGTAGAGACCGCGCTGCTCCTCGCGCACCCGGAAGGGGACGCCTAAAAACCCGCCCTCTCGAAACACGTGCTCCCACTCCGCATCGAATCCGACACTCGTCAAATCGCTCAACGTGTTCCTCCCTCGTGTTTCGGACACAAAAAAACCGGGCCGGTGGCCCGGTGCCGAACGCGAGGTGACATGAAGTCAGGCGCGTCTGGAGCGGGACCATCCGGAGCACACCTCATGTAGGTCTACCCTCTGCATAGTCCTCACCTCCCATCACGCCGCCGTCTGAACGGCCATCGGGCATCACTGTCCCATGGCACTGTCCGGTTGTCAAGAATCGCCTACCAGTATAGGGCGCGGGCGTTTTCGGAAAGCCACTGGCGACCCGAACTGGTATCGCCCGTCACCGCCTCCACCGCCTCCCAGAACGAGGGCCGGTGATGAGGGTGCAGGAGATGGGTCAGTTCGTGCACCACCACATAGTCAATGACGGCGGGCGGGGCCTGGACGATGCGCCAGTTAAAAGCGATGAGTCCGTCAGCGCGGCAAAAGCCCCACCGGCTCCGATACTCCCGGACTCGAACTCCCGAAGGCCATCGTCCAACGTGCGGTGCCAGACGTAGCACCCGCGCCGACAGGTCGGCTGCGGCCGCGATCTCATACCAGTTCACCATGGCGGTCCGCACCGCCTCGGCATCCTGCATTCGTGCGAGGATGAGATGGTCGCCCCGTCTCGATATGGTGGAGCGGGGATCGTCCTCACCCCGCGGGTGGAGCTCGAGGGTCAGCAGCTCGCCCCGATACCAAAAGCGATCCCCGGGGGCAAAACGATAAGACGGGCTTTTTGGCCGACTCAGCTCGCGCCGCACCCAGTTCGCATGGGCCCAAAGGATGGCGGCCGCGTCGCGGTCGGGGACACCAGCCGGAAGCAGCACGCGCAATTGACCGCTCCGGTCGACTTCAATGGCGGGATGCCGCCTTCGGGGCCTGTGAATGATGTCATAGGGTATGCGGGCCTGGTCGAGGTCGAAGAATGGCATGAGCGAGGCTTCGCGGTCCCACGTGCCATTCCTTTCCGACCCGGCTGATACACTGAAGATATGAAGAGCGCCCGGGAGGCCAGTATGTACATTCCCCGAACATTCCGGATGCCGCCGGATGAGAGTCTTCGCTTCATGAAGGAGCATCCGTTCGCCATTCTCATCTCGACGAGCTCCACCGGCGAGCCTACTGCGACCCATCTCCCGCTCATCATCGCAGGCGAGGGGCGGATCGTGGGA
>JAKATP010000116.1 GCA_021818685.1 Bacillota bacterium
TCCGGCGGGTGACGCCCGACCCCTCCCTGCTGCAGACGTTCGGACTGCGGGCCGGGGCCTACCGGCTCGCCACCGTGCATCGCCAGGAAAACACCGATGCCCCCGACAGGCTGGCGGGCATCCTCGGCGGTCTCGGCCGGATCCGGCCGCCGGTCGTGCTCCCGCTCCACCCGCGCACACGGGAGCGGGTGGAGCGCTTCGGGTTGCAGGCGCTGCTGACGCCCCTCACGGTCATCCCGCCGCAGGGCTATCGGGCGTCGCTCACCCTCATCGGTCAGGCGGCAGCCGTGCTGACCGATTCCGGCGGGGTGCAGCGCGAGGCCGCCGTGCTGGGCGTGCCGGTCTACGTCCTGCGGGAGGAGAGCGAGTGGGTGGAGCTCTTAGCGGACGCGCGGGCGGTGCTGGTCGGGGCGGATCCGGCCCGCATCGAGGGCGCCGTGGGGGCCGGGGAGGCTCGCCCGCGCGCCAAGTTATGGGTGGAGGACAGCCCGGCCCGGCGGGTGGTGGCCGACCTGACGGCATAAAGGAGAGGAGCGAGGACATGCGGGACACATTTCTCGACTACAACCGGCCCGACGTGACCGACCGCGAGGTGGAGGCGGTGGTGGAGGCCGTCCGCTCCTACTGGATCACGCGGGGACCACGCGTGGGACGTTTTGAGGAGGCGCTGCGGGCGTACATGGGCCAGCCAAATCTGGTCGTCGTGAACTCCTGTACGGCGGCCCTGCACCTGGCGCTGGTGGCCGCGGGCATCGGACCGGGCGACGAGGTCATCACCACCCCCCTCACGTTTGCCGCCTCGGTCAACGTCATCCTGCATGTGGGGGCGACTCCGGTCCTGGCCGACGTGCATCCCGACACCGGTCTCATCGACGTGGAGGCCGTCCGCGCTGCCATCACGTCCCGCACCCGGGCCGTCATTCCCGTCGACTACGCCGGTTTCGCGGTTGACCTCGACGCCCTCACCGCCCTGTGCCGAGAGCATGACCTCACCCTGATAGAAGACGCCGCCCACGCCATTGCCACGCGCTATAAGGGCCGTCTCATCGGCTCGGACCCCCATTTCGCCGCCTTCTCGTTCTATGCCACCAAGAACCTGGCCACGGGCGAGGGCGGCGCCCTGTCCTGCCCGACGCCCGCCCTGGCCGAGAAGGTGCGGCTCCTGTCGTCGCATGGCATGTCCAAGAATGCCTGGAACCGGTACACGGAGGCCGGCTCCTGGTACTACGAGATTAAGGAGCCGGGCTACAAGTACAATATGACGGACCTCCAGGCCGCACTGGGTCTTGTCCAGCTGGAGCGGCTCGAAAAGCTCCAGGGGCGCCGGACCGCGATTGCCGAGGCCTTCAACCAGGCGTTTGGGCCCGATCCCGCCCTCACACCGCCCGTCACCCCGCCCCATGTGGATCCGGCCTGGCACATCTATCCGTTGCGCATCCGATCTGAAGCGCTCACAATCGATCGCAACCAGTTCTTCGAGGAATTGAAGACGCGGAAAATCGGCTGTTCGGTGCACTTTATCCCGATCCACTTCCATCCGTACTATCATGACCGGTTCGGGTGGCCGAAAGGTGCCTTTCCTCACGCCGAAGCGTATTTCCGGGAGGAGATTTCGCTGCCGCTCTACCCGGGTATGTCGGACGCTGATGTCGCCGACGTGATCGAAGCGGTGCGGGCCGTGGCCGACGCGCACCGGCGTTGACGAACCCCGTGACGGCGAGGGAGGAACCGGCGAACCGGGAACCAGGCAGGAAAATCAAGGGGGGCGGCACGTATGGTCCGGGTGGCGTTAAAGCGCATCCTCGACCTGGTGGTGGCCGCTGCCGGTCTGATTCTTTTTTCGCCCGTGTTCGCGTACTGCGCCTGGGCGATCAAGCGCGACGCTCCCGGCCCCGTGTTGTACCGGCAGGAACGGGTCGGCCTTCATGGCCGTCGCTTTCAGATTGTGAAGTTCCGCACGATGGTCGTGGACGCGGAAGGCCAGTGGGTGCCGCCGCAGTCGGCCGAAGACCTGAGCCATTTCTACTTTCAGGACGAGGGGGACCCCCGCATCACCCGGGTGGGCCGTTGGCTTCGCCGCACGTCTCTCGATGAACTGCCCAATCTGTGGAACGTGCTTTTGGGGGAGATGTCGCTCGTGGGTCCGCGGCCGGAGGTGCCCGAAATCGTCGCGCTCTACGACGACACCATGAAAAAGCGGCTTGACGTGAAGCCGGGTCTCACCGGTCTGGCGCAGATATCGGGCCGCGGTCTTCTGTCCACGGCCGAGGCCATCGACTATGACCTCGAATATTGCCGGCGCTGGTCGTTGTCGGAGGATCTGAAGATTCTGTGGTCCACCCTGAAGGCCGTCACCAACCACAAGGGCGCCCTCTGAGGGTGATGACAGCGCTCCCGGTACCGCCTCCAGGCGGGAAGACGAAGGTGCACGGCCTGCCGGGTGTGACAGGGGTGGGGACCCGGATCGCCTGCCGCGACGCCCCTCGCCGCCTGAAGGGGGCACGATTTAGGGGCGAATCCACAGGCGCACCGACGCGACGCGGTGCGACAGGCCGGTCACCGCGGAGCGCGATATGACCGGCGGGGCCGCTCCCACGGGCTGTTGGGCGTCATACGCCCGGCAGGCGGCAAGCCCGGTCTCGTGCGGGTTGGCCGGTCCGAGGACTGTCACCGACACCGTCTGTACGCCGAAGTTCTCGACCGCGGTCTTCGACGCATTCAAAAAGATGTCGACGTGCCGACCGCTAACCGCCCCGCCCTCGTCATCCGCTACGCCGGTGAACCCTCCGGCCGGCAGGTTCGGCGATGTGTAGCCCGTGACCCGGATGCAGGTATTGAGCGGGATCACACGCGGGTCGACGGCGACGTCGCCCGCCGCGAGGGGACGGCCGAAGTAGTCCGTGGCGCCGTAGGGATAGTTGTCCTGCGCACTCGGGCCGTAGGCGGTGGCCTCCATTTTGATCACTTTGATCATTTTGACCGTGTTGACCATTGTTGGTGCGGTCGGCGTCCGGGGACCGGCGGCCGCGATGGCGGGCCGGATCAGGGTGAATCCGCCGGTCAGCACCGCCAGTGCTGTGATGGTGCCCAATTGGAAACGTTTCACGACAGTCCCTCCTCGCTCTCTGGCCTCCGAGGTTAGCTGACGGGTTCGGGCCGGCGAGGCCGCCCTATCGGCGCGTGCCGAATTCACCCCGGATGTGGATTCCCCGGTCGTGACGCGTGTCACGGTTTGGCCTGACTACTCTACGGGCTCGGCGCCCGCATGTCAGCTGGCAGGGACCGGCCTGAGCCGGCCACCGCGGCCAATAGGCACGGCGCGAGCGACCTTCTGGCCGCGATCGGAGACGGACGGGGCGATGCCAGGGCGTGGGATCGCCGGCAGGGTCTGGCGCGGCCGGAAAATCACAGTCTCTTGACGAAAAGCATTGACAGGTTCGGGCGGCTATTTCTAGAATCATTATCAGATAAGGAACCATCCACATATCGGCGGACCGGATTCTTCGTCACGCGCAGACGGTGCGGGAAGGGTGGAGGCCATGGTCGGCGACGGCGTAGTGCGTCTGCGAGAGGCGGGGCTTCGGGTCACGCCGCAACGGCTGGCCGTGTTGGATGCGCTGTCCCGGCGTTCCCATCCCACGGCCGACGACATCTACCGCGACATTGCGCCGGTCTACCCGGGGCTGGGCCTCGCGACCGTCTACAACACCCTGTCGGCGCTGGCGGCGCGCGGACAGGTGCTGGTAGTGGATGACCGTGGCGGCCGGCGCTACGATTTGCACGTGACGCCGCATCAACACATTCGCTGCCGCCGGTGTGGGATGCTGGCCGACCTCCCGCACTGGAACGATCGCCAGTGGATCGACGGAGCGACGCCAGCAGGCTGGGCGGTGGAGCGCTGGACGCTCATGGCCGACGGCCTTTGTCCCGACTGTCAGTCGGCCACGCCTGCCACCCCGGACGAACACGACCGGAACTGACGTCCGCGGCCGAATCCTGCCCGGGCGGTGGAGGGCCGATGGACAAGGACACGACCACAAACACGCGAGACACCAGACAAACGAAAGGAGACACCCGTGTCGGACAAGAGCGGCGATCGCGCCACCCGGCCTCGTACCAGGATGAATCGGGATTGGTGGCCCGATCAGCTGAATTTACAGGTGCTGGCCCAGCATTCCTCCAAGTCCAATCCCATGGGCGCGGACTACCACTATCGGGAAGCGTTCCGGGAGCTCGACGTGGAGGCGTTGAAGCAGGATGTGATGCGGGTCATGACCACCTCCCAGGACTGGTGGCCCGCTGACTACGGCCATTACGGACCGTTCTTTATCCGGATGGCCTGGCATGACGCAGGTACATATCGCATTCATGACGGGCGGGGCGGCGGCGGGACGGGCAACCAGCGCCTGGCCCCCGTCAACAGCTGGCCCGACAACGCCAACCTCGATAAAGCCCGCCGGCTCCTGTGGCCCGTCAAACAGAAGTACGGCCGGAAAATATCGTGGGCCGACCTCCTCCTGTTTGCCGGGAACTGTGCCTACGAGGCGATGGGCTTCAAGACCCTGGGTTTCGGATTCGGACGCGAGGACATCTGGGAGCCGGAAGAGGACATCAACTGGGGGTACGAGGATACCTGGCTCGGCGACCAGCGCTACAGCGGCGACCGCGAACTGGCGCGCCCGTTTGGGGCGGTCCAGATGGGACTCATCTACGTCAACCCGGAGGGGCCGAACGGCAAGCCGGATCCCCTGGCCGCGGCCCGGGACGTGCGAGAGACCTTCCGGCGCATGGCGATGAACGACGAGGAGACGGTGGCTCTTCTCGTCGGCGGGCACACATTCGGGAAGACCCATGGCGCCGCGCCCAGTACCTACGTGGGTCGTGAGCCCGAGGGCGCCCCGCTGGAGGAGCAGGGGCTCGGCTGGAAGAATACCTTTGGCACCGGCAAGGGCAGCGACAGTTACACGAGCGGGCTGGAAGGTGCCTGGACCAACCAGCCGACCCGCTGGGACAACGGGTTTCTCGATAACCTCTTCCACTACGAGTGGGAGCTGACCAAAAGCCCCGCGGGCGCCTACCAGTGGGCACCGCGTGACGCGGCGGCGCAAGACACCGTACCCGACGCCCACGACCCGCACAAGCGCCATGCGCCGATGATGCTGACGACCGACCTGGCGCTCAAGGTTGACCCCACCTACCGTCCCATTGCCGAACGGTTTCACCAGCATCCCGAACAGCTGGAAGAAGCCTTTGCGAAGGCGTGGTACAAGCTTCTCCACCGCGACATGGGGCCGCCCTCCCGGTATCTGGGACCGTGGGTGCCGGCGCCACAGCCGTGGCAGGATCCGGTTCCCCCCGTCGACCACGACCTCATCGAGGCTCAAGACATCGCCGAGCTGAAGGCGCGCATTCTCGATTCCGGGTTGACTATCGCGCGCCTGGTGGGGACGGCCTGGGCGTCGGCGTCCACCTTCCGCGGCAGCGACCTCCGGGGTGGCGCCAACGGGGCCCGCGTCCGGCTGCGGCCGCAGCGGGATTGGGCGGTCAACGACCCGGAGGCCCTGCAGGGGACGCTGGAGACCCTGGAACGGATCCAGCGCGACTTCAACCGGGCGCAGACGGGCCGTAAGCGGGTCTCGCTGGCCGACGTGATCGTGCTGGGAGGGTGCGCGGCGGTCGAGCGGGCGGCGCATAACGGTGGCCACACCGTGAGCGTGCCGTTCGTGCCCGGCCGTACCGATGCCGACCAGGAGCACACGGATGTGGAGTCGTTTGCCGTCTTGGAGCCGTCGGCCGATGGTTTTCGGAACTATCAGCCCCAAAAGGACGACCTGGCGGCCGTCCATGCGCTGGTGGACCGAGCCAACCTCCTCACCCTCACCGCGCCGGAGATGACCGTGCTCGTGGGGGGGATGCGGGCCCTGAACGCCAATTACGATGGGTCGTCCCATGGCATCCTGACCGATCGGCCGGAGACGCTGAGCCCCGACTTCTTCGTGAACCTGCTAGACATGCGGACGGAATGGCACCCCTCCGCATCGCACCCGGGGCTCTATGAGGGCCGGGACCGAGCTACGGGCGCGCCCCGTTGGCTCGCGTCGGCCGTCGACCTGGTGTTTGGCTCCAACTCGCAGCTCCGGGCGCTGGCAGAAGTATATGCCGCGGACGACGCGGGACCGAAGTTCGCCCTCGACTTCGTCGCCGCCTGGCACAAGGTGATGATGCTCGACCGTTTCGACCTGTTGTGAGGGCGCCCGGCGAGCGCCGGGGCACCGATGCGGACGCGGAGAGCCACGCCTCTCCGCGTGCGCTTTTTCGGGGGCCGCCGACTTTTCAGACGGCCGCCGCCCGGAACGTCATCCGAATCCCGTGACGGGGGCGGAGCGTGATCAGGGGCTCGGTCTCCACGGGATGGCCAGGAACCAGGGCAAAGTGCCACGATCGGCCCAGCGTGGCCAGGATGAGCGACGCCTCCAGGAGTGCCATCGGACGGCCGATGCAAAGCCGTGGCCCGCCGCCGAAGGGAATGTACGCGAACGGGTGCAGGGTCTTAGGGCCGTCTTCGAGCCAGCGCTCCGGGGAGAATACCTCCGGGTCGGGAAAGAAGCGGGGATCGCGATGCACGACGTAAGGACTGATGAGGACCTGGGTGCCGGCCGGGAGCTTGTGGGGTATCAGGTCGAAGGGGGCGATGGCGGCCCGGTTGATGATCCAGGCCGGGGGATAGAGCCGGAGCGCCTCGCTTATCACGGCGCGAGTATACGGAAGATCGGCCACACGGTCAGCCGTGACCGGCGCCTGGTTGGGCGCGCGACGCAACTCCTGGTCGAGACGCCTCCGCACCGCGGGATGGCGGTCGAGGAGGAGCCACGTCCACGCCATCAGCGTGGCGGTGGTCTCATGACCCGCAATCAAAAGGGTCATGACCTCATCACGGAGTTCCCGCTCGGTCAGTCCGCGCCCTTCCTGGTCGGATGCTCCCATGAGCAGGGCCAGGACGTCATCATGCTCCGCGCCGTCTTGCTGACGCGTGCGAATGATGTGATGAACCACGGCATCAAGCTCACGGACCGCCGCCTGGAAGCGGCGCATGTCCGGGGTGGGCAGCCACGGAGGCAGGCGGAGCAGGGTTTTCACGCGACCGTTCACATGACGCATGGCCGTCGTGAGGTTCGCGCGCACCGTGTCCGCCTGATCATCCAGCGCCGCTCCGAACAGGGTGTCGGTCGCAATGGCGAAGGAGAGCCGCATCATCTCTTCGGCCATATCGCGGACGTCCCCGTCCCGCCAGCGGCCGGCCGCGCGGATGGTCTGGTCCACGATCGTCTGGCCCATAGCGTGGACGCGGTCACGATGGAAAGCCGGCTGGGCGAGCCGCCGGTCCCGCCGCCAGACGTCACCCTCGCTCGTGAGAAGCCCGTCGCCGAGGAGGGGGCGCGCATGCTGGAGCGTGCGGCCTTTCACGAAGCGCCGGTTCTGCCGGACGAGCACCTCTTCGATGTCGTCAGGTCCGGACAGGAGGAGCACCCGGTAGGGGCCGATTTCGAGCCAGACGCGCTCACCGCTCCGGGACGCGGCCGTGAGGGCGGACAAGGGGTCGTGGTTTAACGCCCGCATGGTATAAAGACGCCGGCCGGAAAAGGCACGCGGGATTGCGAGAACACTCATGCTCTGCCTCCTTTCCCGACCCTGTCTATCCACACCCTCCACCGTACCACGCGGCAGCAGGCGCCGGGACTTCCGCCGGCTGAGCCGACGGGGCGGAGGCGTCCACATGCTAGAATGAAAGCCCGACCGGAACCGCGGAAATGGGGGACGAGCGCATTTCGAACAGCAAAGGGCGCCCCTCGATGACTATTCTGACGCAGTACTATCCGCCGGAGCCCGGCGCGGCCTCCATCCGGCTGCAGGCGATGGCGCGGGAACTCCTGCGCCATGGCTACGATGTCCGCGTGGTGACCGCTTTTCCTCACCATCTCGGATACCGCGACCGCCGTTACGCGGGCAAGTTTCTGAGTGTGGAGGCGGACGGTCCCATTGGCGTGATCCGTACCTGGGTCTTCACGGCGCCCACCGGTACGTTCTGGCGTCGGCTCATCAATTATTTCTCATTCGTCTGCTCAAGCCTGTTCGGTCTGGGGCGGCTTCCGCGCAGCGACTACCTGCTGGTGGAGTCGCCCCCGCTCTTTTTAGGGATCGCGGCCTACGTGTATGGGCGGCTTCACCGGGTGCCCTACATCCTGTCGGTGTCGGACCTGTGGCCGGCGTCGGCCGTCGCACTGGGCCTTGTGACCAACCGCTGGGCCATCCGCCTTTCGGAAAAGCTGGAGCACTTCTTGTATCGTCACGCCTATCGGGTGTCGGCCGTCACGGAAGGAATCCGCGA
>JAKATP010000117.1 GCA_021818685.1 Bacillota bacterium
GCCGGATGAGAGTCTTCGCTTCATGAAGGAGCATCCGTTCGCCATTCTCATCTCGACGAGCTCCACCGGCGAGCCTACTGCGACCCATCTCCCGCTCATCATCGCAGGCGAGGGGCGGATCGTGGGACACATGGCCCGCGCCAACCCCCACTGGCGACAACTGGACGGAGCCCGGGTGCTGGCCGTCTTCACGGGACCCCACGCCTACATCGCGCCTCAGTGGTATGGAAGTATGCCGAACGTTCCCACCTGGAACTATCTTACCGTGCATGTGAGCGGCACCTGCCGAGTCTTGCCGGAAGGCCCCCAGACGCTGGAACTCCTGCAGGGTTTAAGCCGTTTCATGGAGCCGGACTCGCCCATCCCCGACGCCCTCGAGAATCCGAACCACCGCGACCACGCGTTTTATATGGCCGAGGTGCCGGCCATCGTCGGGTTCGAGATTGTCGTTGACCGCATAGAGGGCAAGGCCAAACTCGGGCAGAACCGCCCGCGGGCTGACCGGGAGGGGGCGGCGTCTGGCCTTAGCGATCAGGGTGGGGAGCATGCCACGGCCATTGCGGAGTACATGCGAAAGACCGTGACCGACAGGCCCGACGACTAGTCGAGCCGGATCTCAATCCACGGCACTTCCATCTCCGCACGGCTCAAGCCGCCGTGACTGGAGTGATTCGCGGTCTTTTTCGGATCCATCCACCAGTGGTCACCGACCCGCGAGGCCCAGAGCAGGTGCGATCCGACCCGCGCCCGAAAGTGGCGGGGTCCGGGCGGCCCGAACATCCCGCGATCAAACAGATCGTCCACATCCAGGACCTCCACCCGTCCGGGATAAAGCCGGTCGACGGCGCTGGTCACCAGATCGAGCTCGTGTGCGTCCACCGTGATGCCGATGCCGTTGCCCACCTCCGCGGGACGCTCAGGTAGGAACGGGAGCGCGTGCTGAAGGTCTTGATACGCGAGGGGATGCTGTAGCTTCACATGGCCGTGGTCGGCGGTAATCCAGATCCGCGTCCCCGGACGCCCTGTGCGACCGAGCCGTCCGATCCACTGATCGATGGCCTCGACTTCGGCCGCCCATTCTCGGTTAAAGGCGCCGCGGCGGTGATTGATGGCGTCGATGGCGGACCAATACGTGTAGATGGCGCCCGCCTCGGATTGGTCCAGCAGATCCTCCAGGAGAACGGGAAGCCCTGAGGCCGCCACGAAAGTCGTCATGCTGTCAGCGGTCGCAGCACGAGCGTGAAGAATGTCCGTGAGGGGCCCCAAGAGGAGACGGTGTTCGAGCAGAACCCGGTAGACCAGCCCGGCCGCCCTGAGCTCTTCCGCCAGGTCCGTCCCCGATAGGGCCGGTGCCTCGGCCTCCGGCCAGGGCTCGTGGAGGATATCAACAGGCCCCGAGGGGAGGCGCACCACCTGTCCCACAATGCCATGCTCGGACGGGTAGCGTCCCGTGAGGATGCTCGTCAGCACCACGGGCGTCATCGACGGGAACACCGTGTCCAAAGCCTTCGCGGCGGCGCGCCCCTCCTCCATCAGCCCCTGCAGGTTTGGCATCAGCCCGTCGTCCAGTGCGCGCTCCATCTGGTCCCAGCCGAATCCATCCAACACCATCAGCACCACCCGCCGGACCGGATCGTCGTCGCCCAGTGGCGACGGACCGCGGACCGTAGCGCCCGTCACCCGGCTGACCAGTGCCGGTAACAGGTCGGTCACCCGGAGCGCCGCTTGCCTCGTGTCCTCCACACTGTGCCCCCTCATGACTCAGGACGAAAATCGCGCCCGCAACCGCGCATGGAATGGACGCGTCATGGGGGTTCCGCCTTGGCCCAGCAGGCGTCCGCCATGCCTAGAATCCGCGAGCCAGCAGACGACGGCCGCTCACCTCTCCATGGGTTCACGATAGCGCTTGCCGACCGACGGGCGCCCACCACCCTCCCGCGTACCGGCACAGGCGATGAGGACCCTGGGACCGCTCTCCAGCCTGGGTCTGCCAAAAGGCGGAAGACTCGTTCGCCCCTCAATGCGCCACAGCCCGACCGAACCATGGCCCTAAGCCCACGGATGTCAAAACCCTCCGACAGAATATCAGGCGAAGCCGGCAGGCGGCATCCTGGATCCAATCACCGCGCTTCCCGGTTCTGGACCGACGGGCGTGGAGTCCGGGGCCGTCCTTAAACGTGGGGCTGCGTTCCCGGCAGGCGCATCATGCCCCGGCCGTACGAACCACTGCCCTCCAGGTCTGTGAGGCTCGGCGTGAGGATAACCCGAGGAGCGCCGCGGAGGCGTCGCCCCGGAGGGTCGAGGCGTCACGTCCCCCCGGGTCGTCCGACCCGCACCTTCTCACGGTCCCGCTGCACCATCTCGGAAAACCCAGTGGCGTTCCCCACCCCCAGCCCCCGGTCACACTGTCCAAACTGTCCATGGTCGAAGACTCTGTGCCTCACGTAGGGTAGGAGAGAAGAACAATCGAAGCGGTCACGCCCCACCCTAACCGGACCAAGGCCCACTGAGCGTGGACCCGTTAATCGCGCTCTAAGCGACAGCCCGGCTCACGTCGCGAGGCTCGTGCGCCAGGCGGGTCCCCTTCTGCGCGCCGGCCCGTGTCCGCGGTCACACCCGCTTCCCCGCCCGGGTGACCTCACGAGGCGGAAGCGGCCCCGGAGCGCTTGCGAATCATCCCGGGGCCATGTCCCGTGAAATACTCGCGCAGCACCTTGAGGGCCGGTTTCCCCTTCAAGGTGTACCCGTTGTCGCCGGGGCCTCCCTCCCAGTCCGGATTTGACGGATTGGCCCACCAGAACCAGAAGATTCCCCGGAGCCAGGGTCGCTGGTAGATGGTTTCGAAGGTGGCCAAGTAGAGTTTTTGCTGCATCGACAGATTGACGGGCTGGTGGGGATACCACGCGCCGGGTTCCGCATCAGCCCGGTTCTCCGACGGATATCCGAGTTCGGTGATGAGAAACGGTTTCTCGGCCAGTCCGCTTCTCTGCCGCCACGCCTCGATCGCGTCCGCTTCCCGGTTCCAGGCCGCCCGGAGCTCCTGCACCGTGGGATCGGGTGCCTGCGACAGTGGGAAATAGGCATCGATGCCCACGTCGTTCAGAGCCGTCCAGAACGTCACCTGCTGGTAATCCGGATAGTTGGCGCCATAGGTCACGGGCCCCTTGTAATAGCGTCGGGCGACGGCGATGGCATGGAGCCAGTAGGGACGGTAGGACAAGACATCATCAAGCGATTGGAATTCGTCGCCGATAGCCAACAGGTCGGCATGGTCTATTTGAGCGAGCTTGGCGTAGTGCGCGAGATAGCCATCGAAACTACGGAACCAGGCCGTGACCGATCTCGGATGA
The DNA here is from genome assembly GCA_021818685.1 of Bacillota bacterium. Classification (GTDB taxonomy): domain Bacteria; phylum Bacillota; class Sulfobacillia; order Sulfobacillales; family JAIMBI01; genus JAKATP01. The sequence goes on from JAKATP010000117.1 coordinate 3,351, forward strand.
AAGTTTGCCTGCCAGCCGTTGCCTGTGAGGGAATTTACGAAGGGATTGAGAAACACGCGAAAGCCATCCTGGTGAGCCGCCCGGATGAGGCGGGTCACACTGGCGTCGGTAGGCGTGAGTGTAGGATCGGGGAAAATGTGCGTGGACGCGTCCGTCTTCTGATACCAGGCGGTTTGAACGGCGATCCAATCGACACCGTCCTTCTTGAGGAGAGCGAGCTGCCCGATGACCTGTGGCGAGCCTAGCACGGTAGCCTTATAACCGGCCTCCGTCATCCCCCGCATCCGGGCAGAGGCGGGGGGCAGCGGTGAACTCCCGGATAGCCACCCGCACGCGGGGATCGCCCCGACGACGACCGCCGCGGCCACAACGAGGACGCGTCGTAACATCGCTGCCTCCTGACGGACTTGAGCGTCACCCGCCCCGGTGGCTTTTATGCGGCCACCCCCTGGGATCGCGCGTCCAGATCCGAGGCATCGAACAGTCTGTTATGGGCGGCGCCGGGCGGCGGCATCATAAGATCTCGGGACTGCCCAAAGGGAGCATCGGACGGCGGCCCCTTGCGAGGTGCACCACCGGCCGGGAACCTGCCCCGGAGGTCTCCGACCGGTGGACGCCACTTCGGGCAGTACGGTGCAACCTAAAACCTACCGAGGGCAATCGCGCCAGCATATGGCGCACCCGGACAGGCTCCGTTGTTACCCCGGACCTACCGCTCGAGGCATCAAGACCGCTGCCGATGCGGATGCCGCCCCCGTCGTCGTCTACGGCCGGAGCGTTCCGACGGTCCGCCGAGGTTCGAGGAGGAGTCCTACTGCCGCCGCCATGTCCGGTACAACGATATGAGCCGCCAGCAGTGCATCGCGGGCGAGCCCCTCCGGTCCCAGGATGGCGATGGCGAGTGCGGATGCTTCGAACATGGGGACATCGTTGCGCCCGTTGCCGATGGCCGCGACACCGCCGTCCAGCGAGCGCGCGATGGTGGCCTTATCCGCTCCCCGGACGACGATCTGCAAGTCGCAGGGCAGCACATCGCGCAGGCGGCCGGCCGTGCCGAAGGTGTCGCCCGTGAGGACCAGGCAATGATAGTGCACCGATACCTTCTCCAACAGTTCGACGGCATCCGGGAGCAGGACACCGTCCCGGGCCAGGGTCCCGTTCATATCAAACAACACATGGCGGAATGAGACCGGCCCGAGGCCAGGAATTTCGATGGTCGGCATCGTCCCTTCCCTCCTCTCCTGAACCGTATGCCGTTTCGCACGGCCTTGGCAAGGCGCCTTCTTTTCTAGGAGTCACAAGGCCGCCGAGGTCGGTGCCCGTTCGCTGCACGGGTGCTGCTCGCGAGACCTGAACGCCGTCCTGCATCCATGGCACAATGGACTGGCGAAAGATGGGAGGTGCAGCGTGATCGATCTGGTACGGGCCCTCGGGAGCCCAGGGGGCCTCGCCGACCCCTATCCCCTCTATCACGAAATGCGCAGAGAAGCTCCAGTCTTCTGGGTCCCCTACGACCAGTACGACGGCGGGCGCTTTATCATCACCCGCTACGATCTGGCGGACGCGGTCTTGAAGGACTCCCGCATCTGGAAAGACGCGAGCCGCATGGGGTACCAGGAGGGAACGGTCTTCGGAAAGAGCATGTTGTTCCAAGATCCTCCCGACCATACCCGTCTGCGGGGACTCGTTAATCGTGGGTTTACTCCGGCTATGGTAGCGCAGCTCGCCCCTCGCGTCAGGGAGATCGTGGACTTCCTGCTGGACGATGTGATTGCCGTCGGACCGGCAGACTTCATGACCGCGTTCGCCATGCCACTGCCCGTCATCGTCATCGCGGAGATCCTGGGCGTGCCCGCGGAGGATCGGGCGCAGTTCCGGGAGTGGTCACGCGTTCTCATCGCGGGGACCGACGTGTTGACGGCCAGCTCGGAGACGGAGAGCCGGAGCATGGAGGCAACCATGCAGCTGGCGTCGTACTTCGACGGCCTCATCCGCGAACGCCGCCGCCATCCGGGGGTCGACCTCGTGAGCACCCTGGCCGCCCTGGAGGAAGCGGATGGCGACCGGCTCTCGCATGAAGAACTCCTGGGCATGTGCGTGCTGCTCCTCGTGGCCGGGCACGAGACGACCATGAATCTCCTCGGCAACGGGCTCTTCGCCCTGGTTGCCCGTCCTGACGAGATGGGACGCCTGCGCCGGGATAAAACCCTGATCGAGCCCGCCGTGGAGGAAATGCTGCGCTACGATGCGCCCGTCCAGCAGGGCACCTTCCGTTACGCCGGCGAGGCAGTGGAGCTAGCGGGGGTACGGATGGAACCCGGCCAGACCGTGGCCGTCATGCTGGGTGCTGCCAACCGTGACCCTGAGCAGTTTCCCGATCCAGACCGCTTCGACGTCGCCCGTCGGCCGAACCGCCACCTATCCTTCGGACGTGGCATCCACGTGTGTCTCGGGGCTCCCGTCGCCCGCCTTGAGGGCCGAATGGCGTGGACCCGCATTCTGGAGCGGACGTCGAGCATCGAGCTCGACGGAACCCCCATCCGACGCCCGAACAGCATCTTTCGAGGCTTCGATGCCCTGCCGGTGCGATTTTCCTGACGAATCCGGCAGGAAAAGCGACCAATGGCCGTGCCCGCGCACCGGCAGCAACCGATATGGTGGCAGGGGGAGTGATCCTGTGTATACTGGCCTCCGCTACCACCTGAACCTTGCGCGTGTGGCCGCCGGGCGCGTCATCCCCGCCATGGGCGACCGGCTGGCCCGCCAGGGTGTGCGGGCGGAGGCCCTGCCGGACCCGGCTTTGCCGACAGGGGCGGGCTTTGTCGCCCTCGAACCTCTTCTGGCCGGCATTTGCGGTTCTGACCTCGGCCTCCTGACGGGCCGTGCATCCCCGTATCTCGCTCCCCTGACATCGTTTCCGGCCGTTCTCGGACACGAAGTGGTGGCGCGGGTGGTAGACACTGACGCGCCCCTGCCCCGGGGGACCCGGGTCGTGGTCGACCCCTCCCTCGGCTGCCAAGCCCGCGGGCTCCCTGCGTGCCCCGCCTGCGCCACCGGCCGCGAAGACGCGTGCGCTGCACGAGCAGATGGCGGCATCGGTGCAGGTCTCTTGCTGGGCTTTAACCAGACGCTTCCCGGAGGCTGGGCCACGTCCATGTGGGCACCGCGCACCCAGCTCCATCCGGTGCCTGATTCGATCCCAAGTGCCCGGGCGGTGCTGGCAGAGCCGCTTGCCATTGCCGCTGCCGGCCTGCAGTCCACCCATCTCGCGCAGGCGCGCCGCGTCCTCGTCATCGGCGCCGGAAGCCTCGGTCTTTTGGCGCTCTACTATATCGCCGCCCATCACAGCGTCGAGCTCATCGTCGCCGCCCGCTACCCGCATCAGCGGGATTGGGCCGTGCGCCTCGGCGCAGGCGCGGTAAAGTTTCTGGACGCACAGGGTGTCCGTGACGGCCTCGCCGGTCGGGCTCTCGGACGGGGCCCGCTCGGTGCGCCGCCCTTCTATCCCGAGGGCGCTGACATTGTCGTCGATTCGGTCGGCAGCCGCTCATCGTTCGCCACCGCCCTCACGCTGTGCCGTCCGGACGGAGAAGTGCTGGTGCTGGGAGCGCTCTCAGCGGCTGCGGATCTGTCTCCCATCTGGTCCCGGCGGCTCACGGTTCGGGGTAGTTTCGGGTACCGGGTCGGGGGGACGACGGTGTTTCCGGCCGTCTTAGACCTCATCCGCCACGCGCCGGAACTTGATGGAGTGGTAACGGCCACTTTCCCCTTGGAACGGTATGCTGACGCCGTGGCCGCCGCCCTCGACCGCCGGGCCGGAAGCATCAAGGTGGCCTTTGCCGCACACGGCGACCCCGAGCGATAAGTCTCAGACCATCCGGGAAACGTTTACCCCAAAGGGGGTCGGCGTTTAGTCCGCACCGGCTTCCGTCAACGGATCCACAGTGAGACGAGTGAGCTCACCCAAGGCGTGGGCGCACTTGAGAACCGGTTCCGGAGCTCGGGTATGAATGTGAATGCGAAAAAGCCCTTGGCCGCCGCTCACAACCAGCGACTCCCCCAGGCTATCAAGCGCCTCCAGAATCTGGCGGCGGGTCAACGCGGCCGTCAGCACAAACTGCACCTCAAAGCCAAAGGGCGCCTCCGGACCGGCCAGGACGTCCCCCGCCGATGCATTGGTCTGCGGCGTGCCTGTCTCCTCGATCCACTCGGCCATTCCGGAAAACCACAGGCTCACACCCAGCGCCGCCGCATCCACCACCCCATGCTGGCGCAGAACCGCCAGCAGCTGAGGCCCCCGCTCCGTCGCTTCCCGCGCCCCTGCGGCGGCGCCTGCCCAGATGGCCTGAGGATGGCGGATTCCCGCCGCGATCAGCGCATCGACCCCATCGGCCGCGGCCCCAAGCGCGGTCAGCACCGTGCCTTCGACCGGACGCGCGACAGCCTCGTAGGCGTAGTCCCGGGCCATGCGGAGTCCACATTGTGCGGCCCGCCCGTCCAGCACAGGCGCGTCAGCCACACCGGCCGCGAACCCCCGAAACACTTCGGTGAGAATCACCCCCGAGTTGCCACGGGCGGCGAACAGAGCCGCGCGCGCCGCACAGTTCCACACCGCCTGTGGAGACGGATAGGGTCCCTCGGCGGACAGGGCCTCCAGCACGGCGCCCACCGTCCGGCTCATGTTGGTACCGGTGTCGCGGTCAGGGATGGGAAACACGTTCAGCCGGTTCAACTCCTGCTCCGCCTGTACCACCCGGGCGAGGCCGGCCGCGAGCATGGCGGCCGTGTCCTCGCTCGACAGTCCGAAATCTGCCTGCGGGCTGGTCATATCACGCACCCCTTCCGCCGTGTTCACGGGTAGATGAGTCGCGCGCTGTGGGTGAGACAGGGAGGGGGCCCACCGACAACGCCACGCCGCCGAATCCGTCGGCCAGGACCGGCATGATGGGA
>JAKATP010000118.1 GCA_021818685.1 Bacillota bacterium
TCTTTACCCGTACTTGACCGGTCGTGACCACCTCCGGGCCAGCGCGCGCATGCATGGGGTGGCGCCCGACGCCGCCGTCTGGCGGGTGGCGGACTGGCTCAGCCTGTCGCCGTTTCTGGACACGCCGGTCCGGCGGCTGTCCTTAGGGCAGCGGCAGCGAATCCTTCTGGCCCGGGCGCTGGTACCGGACCGTCAGGTCTTGCTTCTCGATGAGCCGACCAACGGACTCGATCCTGACGGCGTCCAGGATTTGCGGCTCTTACTGGACCGTCTCAGTCAGGGAGGGATGGCGGTCCTAATCTCGAGCCACGGCCTGTTGGACCTGGCTCGGATGGTGGATCGGGCGCTCTTCATCCGTCACGGCAGCGTCGTCGCCGATGAGGTGGTCGAGGGTCCACTGGACGCGCTCGACGCTCGCTGGCAGATCCTGTTCCCCCGCGGGACTGGGTAGGCTCCACGTTTGTGGTTTCCCGAGATTCCGGCGCCGATAGAAAGTGGAGGGAGCGGTCTCGTGCTGTATCGGGTCTTGCAAGGCGAATGGGTGAAGTTTCGGCGGCGGCGGCGCGTGGTCTGGAGCGTCATCGGAATATTCCTGCTGGTCGGGCTTATCACCGGCGCCAACTATGTCACCAACCGCAATCAGACGACGGTCTCCATCTATAATCTCTCAGGCGCCGCTCGGTACCGGACTCAGGGTCCGGTACGTTCCGTGGGCGAGGCGGAGAACCGCGTCAACCAATGGATGAATGGGTATTCCCTGCGCATGGCCCGTCACGATCCCCTGCCATCGCTCACGCAACTGGTCCGGCTCGATAAAAGGCTCCATTACTGGGAAGTCGCCCATCCCGTCAGCATGGCACCCGGGCTCCTAGACAGCACCCAGCAGCTGCTCTTGCTCAAGTTCTCGTTGGCGCATCACCTTCAACTCCAACCGACGGAGCCATTTGGGATGAGTGCCTCCGGATTGGTGCGCACGGCCTTCGCAACCGCCTGGGTGATCCCGCTTGGCATCCTGGTGCTCCTGCTTGCTGGCGACGGACTGGCGATCGAGACCGCGGCTCAGACGTGGAACAGCCTGTTTATGGAGCCTGCTCCGAGAACGACCCTGGTCATCGGGAAGCTCCTGTGGGCCGCGCTCGTCGCAGCGGCGGTCACACTGCTGGCGGCGGTGTTGTTGTGGGGCGCGGGTCGCGTGGTCTTTGCCGGCGGACCCATGTGGGCGATCGAGAACGTGCACTATGCGGCCTACCTGGTGCATCCCACCGGCGGTGCATCGGCTCCGGCCTACCCGGTCCCGATCATTCGCCAGGCTTCCGACCTGCACTTTCAGACGATGAGCGCGGCCGCGCGCACCAGTGTCCTGCTGTCCCTGATCCCTCTGACCGCTATCGTCTGGTGTGCCATGCTGCTCGGGTTTCTGATGCCGAGTGGACTGGCCAGCGGGCTTGCGGCTCTGATTTTCGTGGCGGGACCGATTCTCTTCAGTGATGCGCTCCGGGGGCAGAACTGGCTCGGGTATCTACCGGGATTTTATCTGCCGTTCGGCCAAGTGCTGACGGGAGCCAGCGCGGGCCTCTTGTGGCCGAGCGTGGCCTCGGGCGTGCTGGTGTCGGCCGGGTGGGCTGCCGTCGGCGGGGGCGGCGCCCTCTGGCGTGTCCTGCGTAAAGAGTGGTGAGGGCAACGCCATCGCTCCCGAGCCAATTTATCCCCAGGCGCGCGATCTTAAGCCGTATCGGTGGGGCTCTGCGTGCTATCATGCCCGAAGCTTCCAGCACGTGGGTGACCGCGCCCGACGGGTCATCTGCGTCGGGCCGCTTCGGGACCCTTCGCCATATCAGGGCATACCAGGGGGATGAATTGATGAAGGTTCAGATCGTGGCCGTGCCGTATGCCAACGACATCGCCAAGTGGGGATACGCCCAAGGACCGGAGTTTCACCTCCAGCATGGGCTCGTCGACACCTTAAAGCGCCACGGCCACACCGTCCTCGACCCGGTTTACGCGAGTCTTCCGGTGTCCGAGCGCACGCGGGACGTGGTGACCAATCTCGGCCGGCTGAATGAGTCGGAGGCTGACCTCGTGCGGGCGGCGTACCAGGATCCCGAGACGGTGGTCCTGGCGCTGCAGGGTGACTGCACGCATGCACCCGGCGTCGCGGGCGGCATCTACAGTACCTTTGGGGGCGTGGGCATGGTCTGGTACGACGCCCACGGTGACATCAATACCATGGCCACCACGCAAACCGGGCTGTGGGGCGGCATGCCATTTGCCGTGACGCTCGGATGGGACCTTCACGACTGGCGGGAGGCGACCGGCCAGCGAGAGCCCATTCCGGCGGCGGCGGCGGCCCTCTTTGGGACGAGCGACCTGGACCAGGCCGAGATCGATGCCGTGGCCCGTGAGGGCCTCATGCATCTCGACGCGCGGGAGTTGAATGCGGACAGCACGCGCCGCACGCTGGCTCCTCATCGGGAGCAAGCGCCCGCCTGGTACCTGCATATCGACATGGACGTGGCGGGACCAGAAGTACCGGGTGTGAACACTCCGGCCCCTTACTGGCCCTCGCGGGAGAACCTTATCGAGTCCTGCCGGGCCACGGCCGCTACCGTTCCCGTCGTCGCTTTCTCCATCGCGGCCGTCAATCCCAACGGGGATCCCGAGGGGCGGTCCGCACGGCTCGGCCGCGACCTGGCCATCGCCATCCTGGAAGGCATCAAGGAGCAGCGGGGAGTTTAGTCGCGCTCGGCGGTGAAACGGATTGGGCACCCAAAAACGGGTCGAAAGGAGACAGACCATGCATGTGCTAGGGGATCGGTGGCTCGCAGACGAGCGCCCGTTTGCCGCCAACCAGGACGAGATTTGGGGAGACTTCTTCTGCGACTCGGAGGTGGGGGTGCTGCGCACGGTGCTGATGCACCGGCCAGGGCCCGAGCTCGACCTCATCACCCCCTCTACTTATCAGGACTGGCTTTTTGACGCGCCGGTCGACGCTGGCCGATTCCGGGAACAGTTTGACCGCCTGGTGGATATCTATCGGCAAAACGGCGTCACGGTGCACCTGATGGAGGGCCAGCGCCCGGACCGACCGAACGCCGTATACATGCGGGATCTCTATACCATGACGCCGGAGGGTGCGATTCTCGCCCGGCCAGCCACCCCGCAGCGCCGGGGCGAGGAGCGGGCCGTAGCCCGAAATCTCCTGAGACTCGGCGTTCCGGTCCTAAAGACGGTGAACGGTCACGGGTACTATGAGGGATCGAACGTCATGTGGATGGACCGGCGGACCTGCCTTATCGGGACATCGAGCCGCACGAACCCGGAGGGCGCCCGCCAGGTGGCCGAGGAACTGCGCACGCTGGGGGTGGAGAGCATCATTCCCATTCAATGTCCCTACGGCCAGATTCATATCGACGGGTTTTTGAGCGCCGTCGACTATCACGTGCTGGTGATCTCGCCCTGGCTGGCCACCTGGGATCTGCGTCGGACCCTGCTCGACCGCGGGTTCACCCTCATCGAAGACACGAACCTCGACGAGGTGGGCCGACTCGGCACCAACTTTGTGGCCCTCGGCCCTCGTCGCGTTGTCATGCCGGAGGGCTTCCCGGAATCGCAGGCGCTGTTGGAAAAAAACCAGATCGAGGTCATTACGATTCCGTTTGACGAGGTGCTGCGGGGCGGCGGCGCCGTCCACTGCATGACAGGCTTCATCAAACGCGACCCCGTCGGACCGCACGACTAACGGAATCAGCCAGGCCCCCTCAGCCGGGCCGATACGGCGGCCGATTTCGGCCCGAACGGGCGCACGAAGAGACCGACGTGTCCCGTCGCGACGACCAAGAGCGCGCCGAGGAGCAAGCCCGCCAACAGGCCTGCCCAGAAGGCGCCCGGTACGGTCAGGAGCTTGCCATACAGGCTTAGGAGCGACCGTTGCGCCGCGTCGAGAGTCTTCAGGATTCTCGCGCGGCGCCGGTAGCCGTGCAAGCGCGTCACGCTGCCGGCGGATGTTTTGCGCAAGGGTGCTGCTCCCGCCGCACCGGTCGAGGGCACGACCCGTACGCCTTCGACGCTTCGCTTCATGGTGTGCCTCCCCGGGGGCTGTCGCCTGCCCTTAAGCAGTGTTCGCAGTTGCCAGGGCAGATTGAGGCGCAGACCCAGGGTCGCGACCGCCCATGTTGCGGGCGCGTACGGGGGTCGGTATTTCCTGGCCCTTCTTCGTCGGGCACGTCGGCGCGGGCGCAAGCGGGGCAGCACCGCCTCCGGCAGGACGCCCTCTAGAAGCACGGGGCGGGGGCGTTCAGTCCATTTGAAAGAAGTGGAGGGCGTTTTGGTATAGCCATTTCTCCTTGACCGAATCTTTCAGGGGCAGCTCCAGGTATTCGGCGATGATGTTCTCCATGGAGTTTCCGAGGAGAAGCCACGAGAGTCCCACCATCACTTTGTCCTGGTTTAAGGTGTTGCCGAATTGCAGGAACTGCTCCCAGCCGGAGCCGGGGGTGGCAAAATGTCGGGGTCGGTGGGCGGCGGTGTCGCAGTACAGGTTCGGGTGGCGTCGCAGGAGCGCCACCATGTCGTTGACCCAGGGCCAGCCGGACAGGCCGGCGACGATGCGCAGCTCGGGAAAATCGATACAGACCTGGTCGAGGTGACGTGGGTGCCCGACGTCGTAGGGCCGGTCATTGGCGTAATTCATCGAGGTGTAGATGCGAACCGGGATGTCAAGCTCCACGCATTTCGCGTAGTAGGGGTAGTACCGGCGGTCGGAGGGTGGCAGGACCTCGTACAGCGCCCCCACGGAAAAAGCCCGCAGACCCTCCTCGCGCACCAGTCGCTCCAGTTCGCGGACCCCCGGCATGCCGTCGAAGGGACTTAAATACGCCATACCCACGAAGCGATCGGGGTGGGCGCGCTGGACCCGCACGGTATCCGCATTGCTGGAGGATCGGAAGAGGCCCCGTTCCACGCCGGCCCGGTCCATGAGGACGATCAGGTCCTCGAGCCCCATACGGATGTCATGGGGGGTGGTGGCGGGCGCCCCGGAAGCGTCGGGGACCGCCCTCGGCTTTGAACGGAAGATGTTGGCGTAGTTGTCGAAGCCATAGCCCGGCCGCGGTGGAAGCCGGTTCGGACTGACCGGGCCGATGCGCTGTTCGTTGCCCTCGTGAGAGCGGCGCGTGCCGTCCTCCGCCGTGGGGAGCATCAATTCGAGGTCAAAAACCTTCATCGGGCATCCGTATCTCCTCTCCTGTCCGTCAGCTGCCGCCGGCTATGATGAGCGCATCCACCACGATGGCCTCGCCCGTTCCGTGGCGTACGAGAACCGGGTTCAAATCCACTTCGCGCACGTCGTCCGCCAGATCGCGGCCTAGACGGGAGAGCGCCGCCACCACGGCGGCCAAGGGAGCCACGGGAGTCGGCGGTACGAGGTTTCGATATCCCCCCAGAATGCGCCCGAGCGGCGTCCGGGCAATCATACTCTCGGCCTCCTCGGCCAGGACAGGCGCCAGTTCGACGGCTGACTTCCCGTAGAGTTCGACCAGCACCCCGCCGAGCCCTACCGTCACCGTGCCGCCAAATCCCGGCTCCGCTTTAAAGCCCACGATGGCCTCGGTGACGCCCAGGAGCTGCGGCTGCAGCTCGAATCCTTCAATGACGTCATCGGGCCGGGCACGGGCTACGCGCCGGGCGATATCGCGAATGGCCCGCAAGAGGCTTTCCTCGTTTGGCACCCCGACCACCACGCCGCCGATATCGGAACGGTGTGTGATATGGCGCGCCACGACCTTGACCACCAGCGGGAACCCGAGGCTGAGCGCCGCTTCGCGGGCCTCTTCGGCATTATGTACCAGGATCCGCTGCACCATGGGGAGCCCGTAGGCGGCGAGCAGCGTCTGCACCGCCCCATCGGAAAGCGGTCCGCGCTCCCTCGACAAGAGGGAACGGTCCACGGGGGGCGCCGTCCGGAGTGTATCGGGGTCCGTGCTCAGGGCGGCGCGCCGGTGAGCGTCAGCCGCCACGGCCAGATTCTCCGCGGCGGCCACCGCTTCCCGGATGCCGCGCAGGAGCGGCATCGACGTACCCGCGAGGGCGCGTTCCAGACGGGGATGCGTATCGGAGGAGGTGGTGGAGGCGACAAGGACCGGCTTTTCGGCACCCTGGGCGGCTTGGCGTAGGATATCGAGGTAGTGGACGTAGTCATGGGCGTCGTGGATAGGGAGACTTTTCTGCGCGTCTTGCAGCACGATCGCAAGGTCGACGCCTGAATCGTTCAGGATGGCCCGGATCGCGCGCTCCTGGCCCTCGTCCTGTCGCCCCACGCTGGCTCCGAAGTCAATCGGGTTCGCGGGGCGCGCCCCCGGCAGCGCGTCTTCCAGCACGGCCCGGGTCTCCTGACTCCACACCGCGAGCGGCATGCCCATCTCCGCCGCGACATCGCACCCGAGCGCTCCTTCACCACCGGAGATGGCGATAATGCCAAGCCGGTGACCGGCGGGGTGAGGCATCCGCGGCGCGGAGAAGGATTGAAGTGTGGCCACGAGCTCATCGTAATCGCGGGCGACCGGGATGCATTCCCGCCGAAAGAAGGCCTCGTAGGCGTCCTCGGTGCTGATGAGCGCACCGCTGTGGGCCTGAGCGGCGGCCGCCCCCGCTTCGGAGCGCCCCACCTTTAAGACCACCAGACGCTTTCCCGTCCGCACGAGGTCGCGGGCGGCACGTGCAAAGCGCATCGGGTTTTGAATCGACTCCAGCACCAGGCCCACGGCCCCGGTCGCCGCATCGTCCGCGAGCCACCGGAGGTAATCGGCGCTCGTGATGCTCCACTCGTTCCCGCTTGTGATGATGCGGGAGAAACCGAGGCCGGGGTTATTGATAATAGCGATGGCGGCCGAACCCGACTGGGCGATGAGGGCGACGTTCCCCGACGGCAGGGGATCGCGAAACCGGGCCGTGTACAGGGCGATGGCGTCGGTGACGTTGATGGTGCCCATGTTATTGGGTCCGCACACGGCCACCGACACGTTGTCCAGCACGGCCCGGAACCGGGCTTCGTCGTCGGGCTCGAAGCCCGCCGCCACCACCACCGCAGCCCGGCATCCGATGGCATCAAGCTCGGAGAGCGTCTTCCACGCAGCCCGCGCCGGCAGGCAGACAACGGCCACATCGAGCCGCTGGGGAAGTTCCGCGATCGTGGCCACCGTTGGTCGATCCCCGATCCGGCGGGCGGTCGGGTGGACAACACAGAGGCTTCCGTCAAACGGCCAGCGGTTGAAATTCTCCAAAACCACGTTTCCGAGCGTCCTGCGCTGGGATGACGCCCCGATGACGGCAATCGTCCGTGGACGGATAAGACTGTCCACCCGGTCGAGGCGCTCGGCCAGGGCGGATGGGGTGCGCGGTTCGGATGGGTGCTCGGTGCTCAAAAAATTTCCCCCAGGACGCGGATGAGTGGGAACGCCAGATGCCCGTCAGTATTGCCGCGATGCATGAGCAAAACGTGCCGGCGACTTTTGGGAACCGGGCGCGCCAGGGATTGGGACAAGGTTTCCACGTCCTGAAAGTCGATTCCTGCCGCGATTTCCCGGTGCGTGCGGTTGAGATTGGGCGCCGGTCCGAGGATAATTGAGCCCCAGGTTGGAGGCGCAGCGTTGGAACGGGAGATTTCCGGAGTCTGGCCGCACGGGGCCCGATCGGCCGTGATGCTGACCTTCGATGTGGACGCAGAGACGGTGTGGCTTAACGGCAATGCCGCGTATCCGGACTCCGAGGATTGGCTCGGATCCGTGTCTCTCGGCCACTACGGTCCACGGCGCGCCGTGCCGCGGCTTTTGAACTTATTGGCCAAAGAAGGGGTCCGGGGCACATTCTTCGTGCCGGGATATGTCGTGGAGCATTATCCGGAAGCCATTCGCGAGATCGTGCGGGCCGGACACGAACTGGGCCACCACGGCTATCGCCATGAGCGCTTCTTTGACCAGACCCCCGCGCGCCAGGAGGCCATCCTACTGAAGAGCCGCCGGATCTTCGAAGATGTACTCGGCTACCAGGCCCAGGGGTTCCGTACGCCGTCCGGCGACTTCTCCCGTGAGACCCCAAAACTTCTGCAGTCTTTGGGGTTCGGCTATTCAAGCTCCATGCGCGGGAGCGACCGCCCCTACCGAACCGTTATTGACGACGGGCCCTCTGACTTCATCGAGATCCCCCCGCGTTGGGAGCTGGACGATTTTGTC
>JAKATP010000119.1 GCA_021818685.1 Bacillota bacterium
GCTGCGGCGGCACTGGAACGGCCCATCTTAATCCTCCAGGGGGGCCGCGACTATCAGGTGACCATAAGAGACGATCTGGACCGCTGGCGCGCGGGTCTGTCCGGCCGCTCCGATGTCGTCATCCGGGTGTACGAAGCGGACAACCATATGTTCCATGCGGGAAGCGGCGAGCCGAGCCCAGCGGAATACGAGGCGGCCCATCACGTCGACCCTATGGTCGTGCAGATCGTGGCGGAATTTGTGAGTGGCCCCAGCCACGCCCCCGTGACGTAGGAACCGGGAAGCCATCCCCGCTGCGAGCTCGTCGGCTACGGTCCGCTCCGCTGACGGCCGAGACGGCAAGATCCGACATCAGACCCTGGCCCATGTCTCGCAGCCCGTTGTGCTCTTTTACACCACGCTACCGGGCTCGCACGAAAGCGACCCGGGACTTCCTCAAGACTGGTTGGGATAGCGTGCGGCGTTACGAAGCCGCAGACCACTGAACTCGACGCTGGAGTGGACCTCGCACCACCCGAATGGCCAGAGGGATGGAGTAATCCGAAGCTCTGTGCCGCCATCCCCGCGACGCTCAAAAAGGCGGGTCAGCAAAACGCGGTCCAAGACGCGAAGCGGCTCGTCGGATACCCAGTAGCCGCAGACGGCATCCGGCTCAAAACGAGTCGACCGGGAGGCAGTAGACGTAGAGTACCGCGTCTCGTCTGCGTTCAAGCCATCGCGGCTCGATGACGAGGCGCCAACGTCCTCACGGCGGTGCCGCTCTGGTCGACGACCGCCACGGCTCCCCGTGCCCCGTCGACGTGAGATAGCCCTACAAGAGGAGCCTCATGACCGGACGGCTCGGGTGCGTATGGGCCACGTCCTGAAAGCCTGCCTGGACGAACATCGTCCGGGTCCCGGTAAAGAGGGCGGATCCCCCGACGCGCTTGCCGTGAAGCCGGGCCACGTCGACCGGATGGCCTTCGACGGCAACCGCTCCCTGCTCGCGGGCAAACCGGACTGCGGCCTCGAGGAGGCCAAGGCCAACCCCTGATCGCCGCGAGCCTGAGGCGACGGCAAAGCAGGTGACCCACCAGACTCCCGCATCCTCGTTGGCGAGGACACGAGACAAAGCCCGGTTGCCTCGGACTCCCCGAAGCCCGTCCCGGGGCGCCACGCGGGTCCAGCCGACCGGGGTGCCCCTCACGTAGGCAATGAGGCCGGGAGGAGTGACGGCGCGGGAAATCTCCTCGAAGAGGGCTCGCCGATTGTCCGAAGAGGTCTTCCCGTCGTCCGACGCGGTCTCGCTGCGGAGAAAACGCTGGCACCAGCACCAGGACGGGTCGTCGCCCCGGCGGCCGAACACCCGCACCACGTCACTCCAACGATCAGCCGTCGCCGGGTGCACTTCGATGGAGGTTGTCACGTCATCGGTCCTCACTTCCCATGAACGATGGAGCGAGCGTCACCCGGTCCATCGGAATCCTGGATCGCCAGGCCGCACCCTCACAGGTGCTCAGGTGGTCGTCAGAACAGCCGCCTACATCCTTTGCGCCGGCTCCCGCGATGTCAAGGTTCCACGCGGCCGTCCCTTGGTGTCGGGGCTCGGTGGGCATATCGGGGTCCGGGAGTGCATGGCCCCATCATCGGATCATTCGACCCCCGTGACGCCGCCCATATTCTCCCATCCTCGCTCATACTGACGCCTCGTCCTGGCGCCGCAGGTAACCGGGGGAAAAAAGAGCCCCGCAATGGCTTGCGGGGCTCGACTTTGCGAAATCTGGTGCGCCCGAAGGGACTCGAACCCCTGATTCAGGCTCCGGAGGCCTGCGTGATGTCCACTTCACCACGGGCGCGCTCGCGTATTTTAGCATCGGCCCATCGGAACTTCAAGGCGGCGGGCATGGGCGCTGGCATAATACAGAGGGAAGTGAAGCGCTTGAAATGGACTATCCCATCCCAAAGACCTCATGAGAGCACCGACCTTTTACGGCGGATTGATGCATATCTTACCGCCGCAGGCGTGGACGCCGCCCACCTGACACTGCGGGATTTGTATGCGCTCGACCAGGTGCACGCGTTTGGGTATTCGGCGACGATGGCGCATCTAGCGGGTATCGAACTGACCGCGGACATGCACGTCGTCGATGTGGGATCAGGGTTAGGCGGCGCCGCCCGTGTGCTGGCAGCCGAATCGGGCTGCCGCGTGACCGGTGTGGACGTGAATGCGGCCATGGTCGAGGCGGCGTCGGTGCTGACTCATCGCGTGCATCTCGAACACCGCGTGGCATTCGTAGCGGCAAACGCCATGGAACTGCCCATCTCAGACGGTACCGTCGATCACGTCTGGTGCCATTATGTCACGATGAATATCGAGGACAAAAAGCAGTTTGCTCGCGAGGCGGCGCGGGTCTTGAAGCCGGGCGGCCATCTGTCCGTGGTAGAGGTGGTGGCCGGTCCGAACGCTCCCCCCACCTATCCCCTTCCCTGGGCCCTTCGGGAGTCCGAAAGCTTTCTCGCCGGGCCCCGGGTCTTGCGCGACGCGATTGTCGCAGCAGGGCTCGTAATCGTCGTCGAACAAGGTGACCTGCCCCGGCCCCCGTGGCCTCCAGGACCGCGCGTCGTGCAGCGCCTTGACGTGGTGATCGGCGACTGGGAGACACGCGAGCACAATATGATCACGGCCCGCCGACAAAGGCAGGTCACCGATCAGTTTCTCCTCGCCTGCAAACCTGACCGCTCGCGTCAGCGACGGCCAGCAAGATTGTAGAAGCGGCCGCGCTCCGGCAGCCAGCGCTCGACGCCCGGCGGAGGTAGGAGACGGTCAGGCTCCTGGCTGTGGAGTGGGAACAGGATTTCAGGATGGACGATGGAGACTAGCCGGTTTAGGTCATCCGGGCTCGCGTGACCGCTGGTGCCGATGGACCAAAACGGTACGTGCCGCATCCGGAGCCAATCTTGCAGCACGTCCCATAACGGATCGTAGGCACCGAGCGGCTCACCATTCGCGTGCACATATATCGACCCCGGTCCGGGGTCGAAGTCCAGCATCCACGGGATGTCATACCCCGCCAGCTGGACGACGAATTGTTCAGGGTGACGGCGGATATCCTCGCTCAGGGCGGGGCTGCCCCAGTCCGGCATCTCCTTGTCAAACCAGGCGCTCAATGCCCGCGCCTGCATCGCCGGCCACAAAAGGCTTCGGCCGTGTCGGGCAGCCGCGGCGGAAAACGCCTCCACGCGCTCCACGTTTCGGGGATAGAGGCTCACCATCACGAGGCCGGGTGTCTGAGCGAGAGCCTCCTCGAACAGGGCGTCCACCTCTTGTTCGGTCCGAACCGGATTGCGAAACCCCATGGACAGAGTGGTGCCCTCGATGACGAGGGCCCGCGCACCCCGCACAGCCTCCGCAAATCGGAGGCTTCGCTCCGGGTGGCGTCCGTGCAGCCGGATGTCGCCCGTGAAGGCCAGCACCCCGTTCTCCGTTTCGACCCGGTAGCCGGAGGCCCCGGCCACGTCGTGGTCCACGTCGTACCGGGTGACGCGCAACGGACCCACCTGCACGGGCTCCCGAGCCGCCAGGGGCCGGAAAACCGGATCGCCACCCTCCACGCGATCCCCCGCGCTCGCGAGCGCCTGCACCAAGCGGATGGTCTCGGGACTTGCGTACATGGGTAGAACCGGATCGACAAATCCGATGAGCCCCATGTGGTCTAAGTGCGCGTGGGTGATGAAAAGAGCCGTCTTGCCGTCCGTGCCGCCTTCGAGGCCCGTTCCTTCCACGAGATCGGATCGGTAGACGTGGGGGATGCGGGGCGCGAGCCCGGTGAGCAGCCGATCGTAGAGCTCGCGGCCCGTCCGTGGGCGGATGCCGGCTCGAAAGGGTCCGGCTCCGGGCGTATAGTCGAGACCGAAATCTAGCAGGACCCGCCAGCCGTCTTGCTCGATTAAAATCTTGCTGGAGCCGATAACGCCGACTCCACCCCAGAAGCTCACTGTCGCCACCCGCGTCGCCTCCCCGTTCCCGTTTTGTTCCAGGGCTTAAGGCCAAAGCCCCTCTACCCACTCCTCTACACCCGGCAGTACATCTTCGAGCCGCCGGCCGGCCAGGTCGACCGGTCCCGGAAAGTAGTCACCGGGAGTGATGTAGGCGGTGCGGTAACCCGCGCTCCTGGCCGGGGCGATGTCGTTTCCATAGTGGTCGCCCACGCTCATAACCTGCCCCGGCGGAATCTGGAACTGCTCTTCCAGTTCCGCGATGAGGGGAAGAAGCCCTTCCGGCTTTCCGGCCCCGGGCCGCACGACATGAAACGCGTCGTGCAGCCCGAGTTTTTGCAAGAGCGGCAGACATGTCTCCTCGGGACTGTTTGACGCGAGCGCGACGATCACCCGCGGCCGCGCGCGGGCGAGAAACGACGGGAGGGCCCCTGGAACTTCCAGGCGGCACGCGTCCGTCATCATGTAGGCTCGCGTCTTCATAAACGCCTCCTGAAGCGTCGCGCGATCAAGGTGGTAGGGCTTCGCAAGCCGCGCCATCGCCTGCCAGTAGTCGCCGGCCTCCACCTCCCTCACACCGGCCAGTTGCCGGGCGGCCCGGCCCAGGTAGGTCTGCCGGTCCGGCTCTCTCAAGGCCTCGGCAATATGGGACGCGTAGGCTCGAAAAGGCGCATCGCCACGATAGACAGTGCCGTCAAAGTCAAATAGAAGAAGGCCCCGTGGATGCTCAATCACTACCCCTTAATCCCCCCGGTGGCAGCCGATGCGCCGGTCATAAACTCGCGTTGCAGAACCAGGAACAGGATCATGACGGGCAGTGTGGTGAACACCACAGCCGCGGACAGTCCCGTCCAGTCGGTGCCGTTCGTACCGAGAAACGTCGACAGGCCGACCTCGATGGGCTGGACCGTCGGGCTCGACGTCATAATGAACGGCCACAAAAAACTATTCCAGGCACCCAAAAATGTATAGATGCCAATCGTCACCAGCGCGGGCCGCGCTGATGGCAGCGCGACCTGGTACAGGAAACGGAATCGGGAGGCCCCGTCGATCTGTGCCGCCTCCCAAAGTTCCACCGGCAGCGAAAGGAAGAACTGCCGCAAGAGAAAGATGCCAAACACAGAGCCGGCAAACGGAAAGATCTGGGCCCAGTACGTGTTAAGCCAGTGGAGATCCTTCAACACGATGTAATCGGGAATGATGAGCACCACATACGGCACCATCATGATAGAGAGAAACCCGGCAAAGATCAGGTTCTTGCCCGGAAAGCGCAGGCTCCCGAACGCAAAGCCCGCCAGCACAGACGTGACCAGCACCAAAAGCGTGGTCACGAGGGCGATGAAGATCGTGTTCAGGAAATAGCGGAGCCATGGTGCCTCGCTCCAGGCGCGGGCGTAGTTTCGGAACACCCAATGCGGGAGAAACGACGGCGGAAACTGCAGAACCTGGCTCGTATGGTTCAAGGACGTGATGACGACCCAATAAAAGGGAAACAAGAAGAGGACCAGGAGCGCCGCGGCCACCACCGCCTGCCAACCTCGGCGGATGCGGCGGGCGCCGCGCCCCGTGGCCGGCCGCACCGAGGAGGAGGCCGCTCCCGTCTCATCATGTCGGACCGGACGCGTCATGGTCCTCCTCCTCCCTCAGCGCTGACTTACTCCCGTCGATTCTAATCGGTGCGGCTCTACCCGCCCTGGCTCACGTAAGTCTGGGCGGCCTGCTGTTCTTGCGTCAGCACCTGCTTTATGGGCTTGTTCTGAAGGAGAACCTCCTGGATGGCGGTGGCAATGGTGCCGATGCCCTCCGTCCACCCGGGTTCGGCTGGTGTCGGCAGCGCGTACTGTAGCGACTCGGCCGCGATCTTCTGATACGGGTGGGAGGCGAAGTAGCTCGCCATGAGCGCATCGGCCTGGGTCGTCACCGGCAGGTAACCCGTGTGCTCAGCCCAATAGGCGGTCTGCTGGGGCTCGGTAAGCCACTTCATGAACGTCCACGCCGCGCTGCGCTGGGCGCTGGTAGCCTTCGAGAACATGACGATATTGGTGCCCTGAAGCACGTTGCCCTCACCGGCAGGACCCTTGGGCAGTGCGGCCACGCCCATCGTGAACTTCCCCGCAATCGCCTCGTTGTTGTAGTAGTAGCTCGCGATGGTGGACAGGTCGAATGTCCCGTGTTCGGCGCCAAGCGCCGTCTGACCGGGATAGCTGGTGCCGAGCTTCATCGACCCGTTGTCATACATGGTCTTCAGCACGTTCATCGCCTCGACGCCCGCCCGGGAAGCAAAGTCCACCCGGCCGTTCACCATCAGGTTCCCGCCGTAGGCGCGGAGCAGAGCCACGTACAGATACGTCCCGTTAGCGGCCGCGGAACTGGTGCCGGGATCCATCGAAAAACCCCAGGTGCCGTTGGTGGACGATGTCACGGCGTGAGCCACCGACATAAACTGCGTCCACGTCGTGGGCACCGCCAGATGCTTTTGCTGCAGGCGGTTCGCGTTGTAGTACATCACGAAGTCGCTCTTGTTGAACGGCCACATGTAGAGCTTACCACCCGGCAGGAACTGGTCCTTCCACACTCCTTTGTAAATGGAGTTGATGTAGGTCGAAGACACGCCGTTCGACCCGTGGACGTACGACGCCAGGGGCACGATGGCTCCCGACTTCGCGTAGTTGGCCGCCCAGTCCTCGTAGGCCTGCCCGATGGTGGGCGGGTCCCCTGCTGCTATAGACGCCTGCTCCTTGGCCTCAAGCGTGCTGTAGCTCGCCTGTACCTCCAGAGTAACGGTGATGTTCTTGTGCGTCCGGTTGAACTCGCTGGTCAGATGCTCCATCGCCGGCGCCAGGGTGCCGGACGACATGGCTTCCATAAACGAGATGGTCACGTGCCCCGATCCGGACGACGACGACGACGCCTGGCCGCCGCCGCAGCCGGCGGCCCCCACGGCCAGGAGACTCGCGGCGGCCACGAACGCCATAGTCTGCTTGTGCATCAGCACACACTCCCTCTTAGTGGTTCTCGCGGAATCGACGAGCGGCTACTGGTAGAACGTCCGCCTTCGCGACACCCCCATCTGAACCAGAGTGAGCCCCCCGATGATGAGGAACAGGATGACGGCCAACGCGGCGGCGTGGCCGGTATTGTAAAAGATGAAGGCCAGAGTGTAGAGGAGATAGCTCGTGGTGGTGGTCGCCGCCAACGGGCCCCCAGCAGTCATCGTGTAAAACTGCGTAAACGCCTGCAGCGCCCCGATCGTGCTGATGACCAGCACAAACAACGTGATGGGGCTCAAAAGGGGCCAGACCACATGCCGGAGCTCCTGCAGGCGCGTCGCCCCGTCAATTCGGGACGCCTCACGGAGCTCGGTTGAGATGCCGGTCAGTCCGGCCAGAAAAATGATGACGCTGAAGCCAAGGCTATGCCACAGCGTAAAGATGATAATGCCGACGAGCGCCCAATGGGGCGACTGCAGCCAACCGAGCTCGGGCAGGTGCAGGAGGTGGAGCACCGCATTCAAGAGCCCATACTGGGGATTGAAAATCCATAACCAAATGATGGATGTCGCCACGATGGGGGTTACGTAAGGCGCGAAGACAGCCAGGCGCACCAGCGCCCGCCCCGGCACCTGGTCCATCAGAAACATGGCAATGAGGAGAGCGACGATCACGCCGACCGGCACCGTGCCGAGAAGGAAATACCCGGTGATGAGGAGGCTGTGCCAGAACTGCGCCGACGTGACAAGGTCCCGGTAGTTCCCGATTCCCACCCAACGCGACAGGGCTTCATTCAAGAAGTTCCAGTTGAAGAGGCTTATATATAGCACAAACAAGGCCGGCAAGAGCGTAAAGACCAAAAACACCAGGCCGGCTGGCGTGAGGTAAAGATACGCCGTGAAATATTCCCGCACGCGGCGGCGAACAATCTGAGCTCCCGGGTTCTGGGTCACGGCCATCCTCCCGAAGCCAAGTGCCTATTGCGGAACATTAGACCGTAACACAATTCGGCGGCTTTTGCCCAAGATTTTTCCCCTCCTTTTTCACGATACCGGGAGAACAGCGAACGAATGAACAACAAACGTCAAGTGATCCCCTTATGGAGGCTTGCGGGTGAACGTTAAAGGTTCAGGATCGGATCCGCGAACGGCAGATTCTAGCCCGGGATGAAGGTGGTGCCAAAGGACCGTGGTCCAGGGCGCTCACTGGGGTGCGCCGGGAACCGGGCCGGCTG
>JAKATP010000120.1 GCA_021818685.1 Bacillota bacterium
GTCCTGCCTTCACGCCTGGATGGGATCCGGTTCCCCGTGGCCTCTGTGGGATCAGGGGACGCCATGCGTCTGTCGGTCGGAGACGTGGTGCGTGCGTAGCGAACGGCTGGCGGGAGGCTCGTGGGGGACACCCGCGGCGGTCATGTCTATGAAAGAGGCGGGACGATGCGGGATGCCGCAGATTTCGTATCCTATCGGGTCCGCTGGCCCTGGGATCCGTTGAACGTCGGCGAAGCCGCCCGCATATTTGACGGGGCGACCTTCCCCTGGTGAATGGCGGACGGCTACGACCTCGAGCTCTTGGCCCGACGTCGTCTCCGGGCCCACGAGCCCCCGGGCGTTTCCGCTCATGGTGGATGACAGCGATAGCCCGGATTTGGTGTCCCGGCGCAATTCTTCGGTCCCGCGTCCCTTGGCGGAGATCACCCGAAGGGCGGAAGCGGGCGTACCGTATCTGGCTCCGCGATTCAGCTTTTCTACAAGGCGGCGTCACTCTGTCCGCAGGATGAGACGGACTGGGAACTCGTGCGCCGGATTGTGGTAGCCGAAGAGGTTTCATGGCTCACATCCGCGCTTGATCGTTGCGCTGGCACCAGATCGCCCTGGCTCGGGAGGCTCACTCACGGGTCGGCTTCCGAGACTAAGCCCGATGCGTCGCGGCCCCTTCCATGAGGCGTGGACCGTATGCAGGAGAGACTCCGTCGCGCCCGCCCTTATCAAGCAGTCATTGGCGGCGTGGATGAAGCCCGTAATCGTAGTCCGGTTACACGGGGCCGTGCGGGATGCTGCACCATAGAGGAAGAGGACACCCTGTCGGCAGGGAGCCCGCTCCGGGACCACGAATCCGGCTCGTGAGGATGAAATCGGTTCCGTTCGCGGGAGGTTGAGCCATGCATCGGGGTACCCTCTGTCTCACGTTTGACTTTGACGCCATTTCCCTTTGGATCTCACGCAACATGATCACGCCCACTCCAGTTTCGCGCGGCGAGTTTGGAGCATTCGCCATTCCCCGCCTGCTGAATCTCCTGGAGACTCGCGGCATCTCGTCGACCTGGTTTATTCCCGGCCACACGATCGAGACCTATCCGAGCCTATGCCGGGAAGTCGTGGCGGCGGGGCACGAGGTGGCCCTCCACGGCTACGCTCACGAAAATGCCGGGACCCTGTCGGAAGCGGAAGAACGGGATATGTTTCGCCGCGCGTACGACCTCATCGGCGAGCTTACCGGGGCTCCGCCCCGCGGTAACCGGACCCCTGCCTGGGACCTGACCGCCCACACGCTCGCTATTCTGGAGGAGCTTCAGGTGGACTATGACAGCTCCCTCATGAGCACCGACTACACCCCGTTTTACGCCCGGACGGGCGATGAGATTCCGGGAGACGGCCCGACTCGCTTTGGCCGCGCCACGAATCTCGTGGAGATTCCGGTGTCCTGGTCCCTCGACGACTACCCGCACTTTGAATATCTTCGGGGTGTGCTTCCGGGCTTTCGGGCCGTGGAGGACGTATATCACAACTGGCTTCTCGACCTCCAATACATGGTCCGGGACTTTGACCGGGGTGTGGCGGTCGTAACCTTCCATCCCCAGGCCATCGGCCGCGGCCACCGGCTCATCGGGCTTGAGGAATGGCTCGATGCCGTGGGAGAGTTTCCCCTCACGTATGCACGGCTCGATGCGGTGGCGAGGGGCTTTCGAAGTGGGGAGGCACTCGGGATGTACGACCCGCCCCAGGGATCCCACCGATGAGCGGGGACGGGCTCTTTGACGTCAGCGGGCGCGTGGTGGTGGTGACCGGAGCCCGGGGTGGAATTGGCGGAGCGGTGGCGCGCGGCCTCCAATCCCGCGGCGCCACCGTCATCGGGGTGGACGTCGAGGTGTTTGATGCCGGAAGCCTCACAGAAGCGCTTGTCCTCGACGTGACCGATGCGCCGGCAGTCGAGAGGTTTTCCCTCCGCCTCGGAAAGACGTACGGACGCGTGGACGGTCTCGTGAACGTGGCCGGCATCGGCGGTTCCCACCCCGCGGAGACATTTCCGCTGGATCGCTGGCAGCAGGTCCTGGACACGAATCTCACTGGGTCGTTTCGGATGGCGCGATCCCTTGCGCCCCTCTTCGGCGCTGGCTCTTCCATTGTCAACGTGGCGTCGACGTATGCGCTCCGCGCTCCCTACGTGCTTCCGAGCTCCGCTTACGCGGCGGCCAAGGCCGGCATCACCGGGCTTACCCGGGCGCTTGCGAGCGAGTGGGGTCCGCGCGGCATCCGGGTCACCGCCATTGCCCCGGGCCACATCCTGACCGCCATGACCCAGGACCGCCTCCAGCGGCCGGACTATTTGGAGCCGGTCCTGGCTAGGACTCCCCTTCGCCGCATCGGCGAACCGGAGGATCTGGTGGGTCCGGTGGTGTTCCTCCTGAGTCCGGCCTCAAACTTCGTCACCGGTGAGGTGCTGGTGGTGGATGGCGGCTGGATTATTGCTTGAGGAGGAGCCGACTCCACGGGCGCTGGGTTACCGGACCCCGGCCGAAGTCGAAGCCGGGAGTGCAGCCTGGTTTCGACCCATTTGCGTGTATCTAAATTCTTGACTCCGATCCACTTCTTCGGGGTTAGGGTCAAGGGGACAATCGGACGATTACAAGTGGTGGAGCGTCGGAAGGTTGGGGTAGGGAGGGCGAAGGGCGCCACATCGACGACAAACGCGTAACTGAGGAACCCTGCGTTCATATCGCACAGATCGGTTAAAGTCCGCGAGACGATCGTGACCTCTTCGAACCGCCATGCCGTCCCACGGCCGGCCTTGACCCTTACGGGCCGCCACAACAGCCGACTGAGCAATGCGGTCAGCTAATCACGAGCTTCCCGTACATGCCCTGCTGGGCGTGGCCGGGGACCGGACAGAGGTAGTAGTAGGTGCCGCGCACCGCCGTAAAGCTCCGCGTACTGGTGTAATACTGCGCGGTGGCGAGGTCCTTCGCGGTGCGTTCGGGGAGGGGCATCAGGAGAAAGTTGTTCGCGATGCCCATCATCGCCATAAATGGGTAGGGAGGCGGGGTTGCGGTGAGCTCGAAGCCGTGCATGTAGCCCCAATCCGTATTCACGAGGTCGACGGTGACACGCGCGCCGGGGCGCACCACGACGGTCGGGTTCACGAGGCCGTCGATCTCCCAAGTCATGTTGGGTTGGCCGTGCGGGGACGCGAGGGCGACCAGGAGCACCGCACCGCCCGCGTACGTCACCGTGTTGGTCTGGTGGTCGATCGTGGCGCCGAGTGTCCCCTGGCGGACGGCGGCGGCGAGGCCAGCGTGGTTGACAAGCCTGCCGGCCCCGTACCCACTGCCCATCATCCCGCCCGCACTCCCGCCACCCATCATTCCGCTCGCACTCCCGCCACCCATCATTCCGCCCGCGCTCCCGCCACCCATCATTCCGCCGGGGGTCGTCGGACCCGATCGATATCCCGGTGGGCTTCCACTCCCCAGGAACAGGCCTCGTCCGAAGAGCCCCATGATCCCTAGTGCCACCAGTGCCCCTCCCACCCACGACGCGGCTCGGCGCGTCATGACTGGGTACCCCCCCGGTCGTCTAAATCGTGCTGGATCTGCCGAAACTCCTCTCGCGTGAGCTCGCCACGCGCATAGCGGATCCGCGCGACCGCGATCGGGTCGTCGTGCATGGGCGGGTCGCGTCGCCACGGCTCGCCCAGGCGCGTGACGAGGGCATAGACGAGGAATCCTAACCCGACCAGAATGAGGATCCAGAATACGCTGCCGAACAGCATCCATCCCCACATGCCACCGGCCATCCAACCGCCCATCGTGTTCGCCCTCCTGTCGAGCCTTAGCGTACGCGGGATCTGTCGCATTTTGATGAAGGGCCGATGAAGTCTTGGTCGTGTGGACGATGAGTGTCCCGCGTGTGCGATGCTGACAGCACCGACCCCCAAGGAGGGACCCCATGCCGCACCTGCTGGTAATCGAAGACGATGCCGATGTGCGCCGGCTGATAGACGTCTACGCCCGCGCCATGGGCTGGACCGTGAGCACGGCCCCCGACGCGGGCACGGGCCTTCAGGCGTTCCAGGACATTCCCGTCGACGTGGTGGTGCTGGATCTCCTCTTGCCCGACGCCTCCGGCTACGATGTGCTGCGGACTATTCGGGCGTCCTCGGATGTCTATGTGATCCTGCTGACAGCGTTGGGAAGCGAGGCCGAACGAATGCAGGGGCTCGGGCAAGGGGCTGATGATTACCTGGTCAAGCCATTTAGCCCGGGGGAACTCATGGCGCGGTGCCAGGCCCTTTTACGACGGCCGCGCCGGCGGTCTGACCACTCCGGGACCGATCCAGGGCCTGGGCGTCTGGTGATTGATCGCGAGCGGTTCGAGGTGCTGTGGGATGGGCGACGGGTCCTCCTCACGGCACTCGAGTTCCGGCTGCTGGACGCCCTGGCCCGACACCCGGGCCGGGTGTTTACCCGGGAGCAGCTGGTCCGCGATGCCTTGGGCGTGGACTATGCGGGGTACGATCGTGTGATCGACGTCCATATCGGCCATGTCCGACGCAAACTGGGGGATGATCCGGCCGCGCCGCAGGTCATTGAGACGGTCCGCGGCGTGGGGTACCGGTTCCGCGCGGAGCCCCCGGAATGACCTGGGAGCGGCAGGTCCGGCAGGCGTTCCTCGTCGTTGTCGCCGTCGCCCTCGCGCTGATGGCGTTTGGCCTCGTCGTCATGCTGGGTGCGGGGCTGCTGCACTTGCCGATCCTCCCTTCGAACGGGGGGGCACGGTCGGTCGCCGCCAGGATGGGGCTCGCACTCCTCCTGAGTGGAGCGGTGGCCGCGCTAGGAGCCTTCGGTGTGGCTTCCCTGCTGGCGCGGCTGTTGGCCCACGCCCTGACTACCCGCCTGGGTCCTCTCATCGTTTGGTCGCGCGACATTGGCCGGCCGGCGGGGGATGTCGGGCCGCCCGTGGACCGCGCCGACGAACTGGGGGAACTCGCCTACGTACTGGGGATTGCCCACCGCCAACTTCGCGACGTCGCCACGGCCCGGGAGACTTTTTTGGCCGCCGTCGCCCATGATCTGCGCACACCCTTAACGAGCCTGCAGGGACAATTAGAGGCCATGGTGGCGGGTCTCGTGCCCCCGGATCCCGAGCGGCTCGCACGGTTACAGACCGACGTCAGTCGCCTGATTCGCCTGGCGGAGGACTTGTTGCTGCTGTTTCAGGCGGAAACCGGCCGCTTGCCGGTCGCCGCCCGCCTGACCGATCTCGTGGGCTTGACCCACCATGTGGGAGATCGGATGGCCATCCTGGCCGATGACCGTGACATAACGCTCTCCATGGAGGGCCCACCCGCGGCCTTCGGCTCCATCGACCCCGACCGCATGGACCAAGTGTTGACCAATATCCTAGCCAACGCCCTGACCTATTGTCCTGCGGGGAGTCGGGTGGTGGTGAGCCTCGACGTCGGTCCGGACCGTGTAACCTGGCGCGTTCATGACAACGGCCCCGGCATCCCCCCCGCGATTCTCGCCCATGTGACAGACCCCTTGGTCCGTGGCGATGTGGCCCGCGCGCCCGGGCATGTGGGACTCGGCCTCGCCATCGCACGAGCGTGGGTGATCGCCCACGCTGGGCAGCTCACCGTTACCAGCGATTCGTGCGGGACCACGGTCGACGTGCAGGTCCCGATACGCCCCATGGAGGGCGACTGAGCTGGTCCGTCCGGCTGAGTGTGCGAGGCGGCACCGGCAGGAGGGAGCTCCCCGTCAGTGCGCGAGTCGTCTGCAGACGTCACACAGCGAAGTCTTCACATGCCGTCAGGCTCCGCTAGCTGGCACGAGACGCCCGGTTTCAGCACATGACGACCCATCGGGAAGGCCAATCTCCAGACGACGTCCCCCCGGGGAAGCGAGAGGACGGTACGGGTGCGGTGGCGGCGGCCACAGAACCGGATTCCCGATCCCGGTTCCGCCATGATATCCGAAACGCCCGCGTGAGGGCTTTGGCACACCGGGCGGACCCTACGCAACGCGCTGTCTCGTCATCGACGGCGACCGGCGTCAATAGATTCTGTGCGTAGAAATCGTCGATTGCGGTGTTCCCGACTTCCGTGCACGTGACGGACGAGTGTTCCCGTGGCAGGAAGGCCCAGGGTCCGCACGGAATTTTTACCGATTCGGCGTTTACGGTCGCGAGAAAGGAACGATCATGACTCATCCCTTATTGCGCACGCACTGGACCGATCCGCTGACCGGGGTGGAGGGCTGGCTCGTCCTCGATCGTCTGGAGAATGGGATGGCTGGCGGTGGCATCCGCATGCGGGTCGGTCTCAGCCTCGATGAGGTGGAGAATCTGGCCCGGGTGATGACCCGGAAACTCCGGATCTTGAACTTCGGCGGAGGGGGTGCCAAGGCCGGCATTGCTTGTGATCCCGCCCGGCCTGACGCCCTCCAGATTCTAGAGCGGTTCCTGACTGTGCACCGGCCATTCCTGGCGGAGATGTGGTCGACCAGCGAGGATCTCGGCACGCACGAGCGGGACATCCTAGCCATCACCGAGCGTCTCGGTCTTCGGAGCTCGGTACACGCAGGCCTGATGCACCAACGCGATCCCGAGGCGGCCGGTGCACGCTTGGAGCGTGTCCTCGGGCTCGAAACTGACGGCATGCCCCTTACCGATGCCGTTACCGGTTACGGGGTGGCAGCGGCCGCCGCTCGCGCGCTGAACACCCTGGGTTTGGAGCCGTCGTCCTCGAGGGCGGTGGTGCAGGGGCTCGGAACCGTGGGCGGCGGCAGTGCGTGGTATCTGGATCGGATCGGCCTGAAGGTCGTCGGGGTGGCTGACCGCGCCGGGCTCATCGTCAGGCAGGATGGTCTGGACATACGCGCCTTGCTGACCGCGCGCGATGCGTTCGGCGTCGTCGACCGGAGCTTACTCCCGCCGGGGTGCGAGATGCTCCCCGGTGAAGACTGGCTCGACATCCCCGCCGACGTTCTTGTTCCGGCCGCCGTGGCTGGAGCCATTCACGCCGGCAACGTAGGCAGGGTCACGGCGCGGATCGTGGTGGAGGGGGCGAATCTACCCGTCACGGAAGACGCTGACGCAGTACTCCATGAGCGTGGGGTTTTCGTGGTGCCGGATTTCGTGGCCAACGCCGGTGGGGCGGGCGTGTTTGTGGCGGCGCTGTCAGGGGATGTGGCTCCGACCGTGGAAGGCGTTCTCGGTTATGTGGGGGATACCATCGGGGACTGGACCGGCCGTATCTGGGAGTTGGCGCGGGAGCGGGGCTGCACTCTGCGCGCGGCCGCGGTAGCTTTGACCGACGCCCCGTAAGGATGCGGGGGCCCGCGGACACCATGATAATCATAAAACCCGCTGCTCGTGGGCCACATTGCACCCAGCATGACAGCACGGCCACCATCGTGAAGGGGGCATCTTGGTCTGTGACGGCGTGAATGTCGGCCGCCACCGCGTCGAGGGCGAACGAGGATTCCTCGAACGTTGTGGCGATCTCCGCCACTCCGGCCGGGGTCAGGGCGGGTGCCGGCATGGAAGGAGGCGTGAACCGGGGGAGGCATAGTGCATGGATGTGGGGCGGGCCCCCTGCGCCACTACGAGCAAGTCGCGAACAGCAGGGATGGCGGCCAAGTGGCGCCCATGATCGCCGACCATGCCGTCTATGGGTTCACCGGTGGGGAGTTTGCAGGTCTCGATGTGATTCGCGGGGCATCTGAAAGAACTTGGAGCACGGTTGAGCACGAACGATATGCCATCGAGCACCTCCACTGAGTCGTGGTCGAAAACCGCGCGGCAGTGTGTACCTACCAATTTCGTTCCGAGGGTTTCGTGCGTCGTGCACGAGCACTTGAGTCGCGCCATGAATCGCTGAGAAAGACAGGTATTGACCCAATGGACGGCTCCCGCCGTCCGCCGATGTGTTCCTTGCTGGCGCTACCCATGGGGTTCGTACACGGTCAACCGGAGCTCATCGTGCACCTCTCACACATCCACGGACTCTGGCAGGGCATCGACTACCACTTTCGCGGCCCGACGTCTCGCGCTCCGACGCAAGATGATCGCGGGTGGGCTCTCGGGGATCGTCTCATCCACGTGCCGGCCGCAGATGCTGGCATGCTAGGGTGACGGCGAGCCTATGGACGTGCGGAGGATCAGGCTAGAC
>JAKATP010000121.1 GCA_021818685.1 Bacillota bacterium
GGCGATCTTGATCCGAAGACCTCCGATCCCTCCAACCATGCACCAAGATGGGGCTTGGGTGCCCAGTCTCATTCGGCGTGCCTCTACCCGCTCCCTTCCCCGCGGGGCCTGCCTCTGCGTCAACGGCCCCTTGGCCCTACCGGCACGCGCTGGACGGCCCGTGGCGGTGTCGTATCAGCCGGTGGGAAGACTGATGACGAATGCCGCCCAATATATTAAAACGGGTATATGAGATACCGGATTTGGTATGTAGGATCGTGACGCCGACATTCCCCGTCGACGTGCTGCCGTTGCCGCCTGATGACCTCGTCGGACGCGAGCCGATCGCGGACGACGTGCGGCGGCGGCTACTGGCGCGCCAAAGTGTGCTGATTCCCGGTCCGCGGCGCACGGGCAAGAGCGCCGTCGCCGCCGAGGTGCTGAGGCGCCTCGGTGCGGAGCCGGAGGCCCTGACCGCAGCCGTGGACCTGTTTGAGTGCGGGGACGTGCGCGAGCTCGCGCGGAAGCTCACGACGAGCGTCCTTGGCAGCATCGACAGCCGCTGGCAGCGATTTCAGGCGCGGTCCGACCGGGCGCTGTCGGAGGCGGTCCGCAATGCGGAGTTCAGCGTAGGGGTGCTCGGGGTCGACCTCATCCGCTGGCTCTACCGAGTCGAGAAACTGGAAACGGCCGAGCTCCTTGATCGGGCGCTCATGCTCCCGGAGCAGGTAGCCTTGCGCGCGAGACTCCCGATGGTCATCGTGTTGGACGAGTTCCAGGAACTCCGGGCCCTCGATCCCTCACTCGGCACGCTGAAGCGCATGCGGGCGCACTGGCAGCGTCAGACCCAGGTGGCCTACTTGTTTCTCGGCAGTCAAGGGAGCCTCATCCGCGATCTCTTCACGAAGAGCGCGATGCCGCTCTATCGGTTTGCCGATGTGGTGGCCCTGCCACCCATCGAGCCCGACGACTGGGAGCAGTACATCGAAGGCAAGTTCCGGATGTCGGGCTGGGACATCGTGCCACACGCCGCGCGTGAGCTCGTGACCCGCACCGGCGGCCACCCCTTTGACACCATGAAGGTCCTGCAGGCCGTGGTGCGCCGGGCGGAGCGCGCGGCGACCACGGCTGTGGACCGGGATCTTGCTCTGCTTGGCTATCTCGACGCGGCTCGCGACCTCGCCCGGTACTTTGAGGCCGAGGTGAAGGCCTCCGACGTGCCGCTCGCCCGCGCGATGTTGGTCCGGCTCGCGACCGGCCAGGGTCTTTACGTCCCGGGCGTGAGCCCCTCCCAGAACCGGCGGGCGGCAGACGCGCTCGTGGCGTCGGGCGTCCTGGCGCGGCCGGCCCCGCGGCGGTATCACTTCGTGGAGCCGATGCTGGCCGAGTTTCTGGCCGGGGCCGATCCGTTCTGAGCCGGTGGGAGGAGTCGTTCGCGCGGGCACTGAACTGTGATGGAGAGGCCAACGCCCAGGTTTTGATCGTGGAGGAGGGTGCCAATATGGCGGCGGACATGAAACCGGAGGCCAAGTACTGGACCTATGACGCTATGTGGGAGCAGCTCCGTTGGTGGGAGCGCCAGTATCCGGACTTCATTACCGTGGAGGTGGCGGGTAAAAGCCGCCAGGGTCGGGACCTGGCGCTCTGCGTCCTTACGGACCGGCGCCGGGGGTCTTCGGAGTCGAAACCCGGAAGCTTTGTCGACGCCAATATTCATGCCGGCGAGGTGACGGGAAACGCCGTCGCGATGTACTGGATGGGGCAGGTGCTGGCGTCGTCCTCGGACCCGGACAGCGAGGGGGCGCGGCTTTTAGCCGATCACACCCTCTATGTTATTCCTCGTATCGCCGTCGACGGCGCCGAAGCCTATCTCACGACCCCGATGCGGCTTCGCTCCAGTCCACACCTCTATCCCGAGGCGGAGCCCCGCTCAGGCTTCGTGCCCGACGATGTGAACGGTGATGGTCTCATCCTCACCATCCGCCAAGAAAGCCCCGAGGGCGGATTCAAGGTGGATCCCGAGGATCCGCGGGTCATGGTGCCGCGGGATCCGGACGACACGGCCGATCGTGGTCCTTTTTATCACCTCTACCCGGAAGGCCGCGTCGACCGCCGCCACATGGCGGGGTCGCGGCCGGTGGGCCCCGACACGCGACCCACGCGCCGCATGGGCCAGGATTTCAACCGCAACTTCCCCATCCGCTGGGCCGGAGAGGATGGCCAGCCCGGCGCCGGGCCCTACCCCTTGTCGGAGCCGGAGACGCGCGTGATTGCCGAGAGCATTCTGGCTCATCGCAACATCGCGACCTATGTCGCCCTGCACACGGCGGGCGGGGTCATCCTGCGGCAGCCGTCGGTGGGCGATGACACGAAACTCGGGCTGGAAGACCTCGGGTATTACCGGCGCGCCGGGGAAATGGGGGAGCGCCGCTCCGGCTACTTCTGCCGCTCGAACTGGGCCGCGTTTGCGAGCGGATTCGAAAAGACGGTGCTGATGCCGGGAGCGGCCGACGACTGGGTCTACGAGACCCAGGGCATCTTGGGCTTTACCCTCGAAATCTGGGATCTCGCCCGTCACGCCGGCGCACGGGGATACGCCGAGTTTGGCCGCCGCCATCTGATGGAGCTTTCGGCGGCCGAGCGCGCCCTCGACCAGCGGAAGATCCTGGCCTGGGCGGAGAGGACGGTGGGTCCCGAGGCCTTTCATGCCTGGACTCCCTTTGACCATCCGGATCTAGGCCCGGTCGAGATCGGTGGCCTCGAGCCGAAGTTTCTGGTCCAGAATCCGCCCCCAGCGCTTCTGGCGGAGGAATGTGCCCGCGTCGCGAGCTTTCTGTCCGGCCTGGCACTGTCGACGCCCAGGCTGGTGGTCGGCGGCTACGTGGTGGAGGCGTTGTCGGAACGCACGTACCGGATTGCGGTGGAGACGGTGAATGCCGGCTTCCTGCCCACGTCCGCCACGGCCCACGGGCGGACGCTCGGTCAGGTGGATCCGGTGCGGGCCCGGCTCGAGGGGGCGCGCGTGCTGGCCGGGACCAGTCCCGCCGTGCTGGGTCACCTGAAGGGATTCGGCGACGCCGGCGAGGGTTCGGGGGCGGCGCAGGCGGCCGTCGCGGAGTGGGTGGTGGAAGGCGCGCCGGATACGATCGTGACGGTGACGTTTTACGGGGAACGGGCGGGACAGGCCGTCGTCCATCTTCCGCTCAGGCCGGCGGAGCGGGGACGCATTGCCGGTTCGCCCTAAGCACGGCGACTGATAAGCTCAAGCAAGGGGTGGACAATGGACGAGATCGGCCTTCTGCAAGCGCCCGGGGATTCTTCGCGGGCGGCGGCATCCGAGCAGGACTTGATGACGCCGACCGGCCCCGGCCGGGTCGTGCGGCTTCACGACGGCCGCCGGGCGTGGTGGCGTCCCGAGGACGCGAGTTGGGGTTCCGCCCTGGCCGCGCGCGCGCTCGTGAACCTCGGCGTCAGCCAGGATGACCGGGTGCTGGTGGCGTTGGCCGACGAACTCCACCGCGAGGCATTTCTGAGTGGGGTCGAAGCGCTCGGCGCCCAGGGCGCCCCGGAAAGCGCCGAGATGCCGGAGGATTGGGCGACGGTGGTCGTGACCGAGCCCTTTCGCGCCTTGGCCGCCTTTGACGCTCACTGGGCGCGGGTCATCGTCGCGCACGGACCTGAATTAGGTCCGGCTGCGTTTCAGTGGTACAGGGCACGGCGACGGCACCACACGGTGGTGAGTGAACTCTGGCTCGTGCCGGAGCTTCCCGGTCCGATCGCGCTCTTGTGCGCGCGCGGGCGCTTTCATATCACGGAAGACGGGATGACCGCCGTGTTTTCGAGTGACCAGACCGTCACCCAGGTCATCGTGACCCGCCCGGGTATGGCGGGCTTTCAGACAGGCCGGCAGCTTGCGCGCGATTGGGTGGCACCTGAGGCTTGCGACTGCGGCTCACCAGGCCCCACCTTTTCCGTGGTCGTGGATCGGGGCGCCCCCCTCATCTCCCGCGGCCGGCGGCTCTTGCGCCGGGACGTCATCGATGTTCTCTTTCGGGTGCCCGGCTTCTCCGGATTTGCCACCGTCGACCTTCGATATGACCGTGGCCTCGGGCGCGACCTGCTGGAAGTCAAGGTGGGGGCGCTGCCGGGCTGGGACGCCAGGAAGCTTGGCGAGGCGACGGAGTACGCGCTGTCGCTTCACTTTGCCATCCCCGTGCGTGCCGTCGGGCTCGAGAGAGCGCCCGGCGTCGGCGTAACCGTTGAGGACCGCCGGGGGGTCCCGTCCGCGTCCCCGGACGTCGTCCGGCGGTAGCCGTCTCCGGGCTTCTCGCCGGGCAGGAAATAAGACATCGCGGGGCCGGTCCGCCTTGCTTCTTGGAACGGGTGAGGGACGGCACTAACCTGTGGCCGGAGCCTATTTTGGGTCGACCATACAAAAGGGCGATCCCGTGGTCCGTTTGCCCATCCGAGGCGGTGGATGGCGGGCGCGGTTGGCGGCCGCAGGCGGCAATCCCGGACGGGCTTCGGGGGGCTGACCAGGTCGTCCATCCGCGGACTGGCGCACGATGGGCGTTTTCAGAAACGGCCGCTTGAGGGGGGACGTAGGTGCCGGCGACGCACACCGGCATGGGCGGCTCGGGCAGACGTGAAGGTGGGCGGCAGGCTTTAGGATTCCGGCGTGTCACCTGCTTGGGACACGGGGACCCGAAAGGCGCGCTCTAAGCGGTCCGTGGGGACCAGAACCTGCGTAAAGCGCCCCTCGCCGATGCGATGGCGGACATTGTAGGCCGTAACACGGGCGTAGAGACGGTCCTGGTCTCGTCCCTCCCATTCGGCGATCGCCCAAAACTTCTCGCCGACGCGCGTGGGTCTCAGGTGCACGACCTCGATAGCGTAACCGACCGCGTCCTCGCCCGGTTCGAGATACGGGAGGATGAGACGGCGGCCAGCCCACTCCATCCATTCAATCATGCGCGCCGTGGCCAGGACCGGATGGACCGCCCGCCCCCCGAGCGTCGCCACCATATCCTCTGCCACCACGGCATCCACCCGAGCTCGGGCTCCCAAGATAAGCCCATCGCGCAACTCGATCCCTCCCCTGGACGAGGATGGCGGTTTGTTTCGCGGCCGGCAACTGCAGCGTCGCAGCCGTCCGCCCTTTCGGCTTGGGCGAGGACCGGGCCGGCTCACGCACGCGGGCTCAGGCGCCGTGGCCGCCGGGCGTGTGACGCCACGCCGCGCTTAAGAACGCCACCCCCGGGACCGCTCATCGTCGAAGGCCGTCGTGCGATTCGCATCCGCCCCCGGGGTTCGGGTCGAGCAGGCGGCCTCGATGCCCTGGCGCTTCGGGCGTGATGGACGACCGTTTGGCGCGGTCGCCCGAGTCAGAGACGTGCGCGACCACGATGAGGGCAGAGTCGGGGGCGGCGCGTCCTCTGTCTTGGCGAGTGAGGATCGCGCTTTTGGTTGCACGACGCCCTGCCCATGGTGAGGGTAGCGACGCGGCCCTGAAGGCGGAACGGCACGTGGTCGATCCTCCCGCGATAAGGCTGCTGGTGGCAGGGAGGCCCAGCGTAGGCTCAGGCGGATGCGACGGAGATGGCGCCCGCCGTGTGGCGATGTGAGGAGGCGCGCGCACCAGCACCGGAAACCGAGTAGGCCTCTGCCGGGACTGTGGCGGAAGGCTCATCGGTACCTGGCTTCATGCCCGGCATCCCGAACGCGCCGCACCTCCCGTCCTGCTGCCCGCAGGGATACGGACGAGGCTCCCGAACGATCAGGTCATGCAAAATCCGGAGGGGGGATAGAGACATGGCATGGGACGTGACGGGCGTCCGCGTTCTCATCACGGGCGGCAGCAGCGGATTGGGCCGGGCGATGGCGACAGCGCTCGTGGCGGGAGGCGCGCAGGTGATGGTGGGCTCGCGAAACGCCGACCGGCTTCGCGAGACGCAGAACGTCGTGGCGCACGGTCCGGGTGAGCTCGAGACCATCGTCTTGGATGTGCGAGACGAGGCCTCCTGCAACCAGGCGATCGCCCGGACCGTGGACGTTTGGGGCGGCTTGGACGTGCTGGTGAACAATGCCGGCCTCGGCATGCGGGTGGTCAATCCGCGATTTTTCTCCGACCCTGAGCCGTTTTGGACGGTACCTCCGGAGGCGTTTCGTCTGGTCATCGACACCAATCTCACAGGCTACTATTTGATGGCCCGGGCGGCGACGCCGCACTTCCTGTCTGCCGGGCGCGGCAAGATTGTCAACGTGACCATGAACCACGAAACGATGCGGCGCCGCGGCTTCGTCCCCTATGGGCCTTCCCGGGCGGGGGCGGAATCGCTCTCGCTCATCATGCAGGAAGACCTGCGTCCGTACGGCATCGCCGTCAATCAACTGCTGCCGGGCGGCGCGACGCGGACCGGCATGATTCCCGATGAGGTTCCGGAAGCGGCCCGGGCCCGGCTGCTCGACCCGATGATTATGGCCGAGCCAATCCGTTATCTGTGCTCCGCGGCGTCTGATGGCCTGATCGGTGAACGCCTCGTCGCGCGCGACTTTGACCAATGGCTGCAACAGCACGCCGCCCCGTCACCCTGACACCCACCGGTCCGCCCCCTGTCGCGGCGCTTCTCGTGGAGGACATACGCCGCGCGATTGCCGCGGTGACTCCCTAATCGCGGGCGATGGGCGCCGCGTGTTCTATGATCGCGGAGCCATGCTCCGACGGCCTTGCCGTTCCGGACGACGCGCGGCGCCCATTCGGCTAGCCCGGAGTTTCATTGCGATCGTCTCCATCCCCGGATGTGCTCCACCAACATCGCCCGCTCGCGCAGGCGGCGATCCCAGGACTAGCCGGGACATAACTTATCTTCTATAATTAAATGATATGGAGGATGTGCCCATTGGAAGACCCGGAACTGATCCGCGTCCTGGTGGCGGTCGGACGGAAGGTGCAGAGTGCGCTCCGTCGGCATCTCCCACCCGAGCTCACGTTGACGCAAGCGTGGATCATGGGCCTTTTGGCTGAGCACGGCTCGCTCTCGTTGTCGGACGTGGCCACACACCTTGACATCAGCCTGAGCGCGGCTTCCGTCGCGGTCGATCAGCTCATCCATATGGGGTGGGCGGAGAAGGCGCGCAGTCCTGCCGACCGGCGTCTTGTCTTCATCACCCTGACAAATGCGGGACAGACGGTGATCGCGGATGCCCAACAACGCCGCCGCGACATCATGGGCACACTCTTTGCGCACATGGATCCGAAAGACGTGCAGACGCTCCACGAGAGTTTGGTCAAGGTGGAGGCGGCGCTTACGCGCTCCTTCGGTTCGACTGGGCACGAGGGGACACGAGAGCCGAGAGGAGAGCAGGTTGGCCCGTAACTCCGCCGTGCAGACAACGAACCAGATAGCCTTGGACCGCCGGTGGATTGCCCTGGCCGCGGTCATGATTGCGATGTTCTTCTCCTCACTCGACCAGACGGTGGTCGCCACGGCCATGCCCGTTATCATCAGTGACCTGAAGGGGTTCAACCTATACGCCTGGGTGTTCACGGGATATATCCTGGCCAGCTCCGTCACGGTGCCCCTCTACGGTCGTCTCTCGGACACATATGGGCGAAAGCCGTTCTACATTTTCGGCTTCCTGGTGTTCATGGCGGGCTCTGCCTTTTCTGGCCAGGCTCACACCATCGGGATGCTGATTGCCGCCCGAACCGTCCAGGGCGTGGGCGCCGGTGCGATGATGAGCATGCCGCGCGCCACCATCGGAGATATCTTCAACCCGCGTGAGCGCGGACGCTGGATGGGCCTCATCATGGGGGTGTTCGGACTTGCCACCCTCATCGGTCCCACGCTCGGCGGCTGGATTACGGACAGCATTGGCTGGCGCTGGGTGTTCTACATCAACCTGCCCGTCGCGGCCATCGCCCTCATCATGGTCATGTATGCCCTCCCCACCGTGCGCACCGAGGCTCGTCACCACATCGACTGGCTCGGGAGCGTGACGCTGGCGGGCTTCTTGGTCCCCGCGCTGCTGGGGGTGACGTGGGGCGGCTCAAAATTCGCATGGGGTTCCGGACAGGAACTTGGCCTCTTCGGCGTGGCGGTGTTGATGTTGCTGGCCTTCATCTGGAATGAGGCGCGGGCCTCGGAGCCGGTGATCGCGCTCGCGATCTTTGCGAACCGGACGTTCTCC
>JAKATP010000122.1 GCA_021818685.1 Bacillota bacterium
CCGATCTGGTGCGCTGGCCGCCACCGGGCACGGTGATGAGATAGCCGTTCATCGGGTCGTGGAGCGGCAGCACTGGCTGGGAGCCGGCGGGCAGGGGAAACAAGCTCGAGCCGGGCGGGCGCCAGGTGGCGTTGGACACATAGTCGGCGCTGCAATACACGGCACCGATCGGATGGCCGGTGGGGTCGGCGGCCCCGGCCCCGAAGTCCAGGGTGTCGAGATACCGGGTCTGGTGCGTGGGGTTGGCGACGATCACGGGTTCGGATAGGGGTTCCATCCCGTGTAGCTGTCGTAGCCCCAGGCCGTGTTGCCAAACCCCTGGAGGGTCCAGCGGGCGGCCGCCCACCAGGTGTAGGGCGGCACATAGATGTTATACACGCCATAGCCTTGTCCCACGTTGCCGCTGGGGCCGGGGTTGAGATAGGGCACGGGCTGGCTCGCGGCGGTGTCGCCGTTGGCCAGATGGAACCCGATCTGGGGCACGCCGTCGACGGCATTGAACGCGTGACAGGACCACGGGCCCCACGCGCCCGGATACCAGCCGTGGTCGTTGAGCGGGCCGCTGTAGTCGAAATACGACCCCTGGATGGCCAGACACGTCGCCCAATTCTCGGCGGTGCCGGGCGTTCCGGGGGGTGTCGGGAACCGGGTCGGCAGGTCCTGGGCCCCCGAGACCCAGGTCTTGCCGTTCCCGCCTTGGTACGGGTTCCACTGCACCCAGGCCTCGGCGCTGTGGGCTGGCGTGGGCGCCGTCTCGTTGTATCCCTGGACCTCGGGGGTTCCGGTGTAGAAGTTGGTCGGGTAGTTGAGATGCCAGGTGGCGGTGTGCGGATCGCACTGGCTCGGCACGCCCCAGTTCTGGAGGTACCGCTGGACCAGCGTGTTGGACCCGCTAGAGCCGTTGTGCCACCACTTGTCGATCCACTCCTGGGGACCGCCCTTATAGCCCGCGGAGGCTTGGTAGCAGCCATCGAAACTGTACCAGGTGTAACTGGCGGGCGGGGACGACGGGTAGCCGACGGCGATGTCCCAGGTGTAAACGGGGTCGTCGAAATACCACGTGTCCACGCCATTCTTTGAGATCCGCTGGTACTCGGTGACCAGCGCGTGCAGTCCGTAGGTGCCGGGACTGCTCGGGGCTCTCAGGGTCCCCGAATAGCCCCAGGTATAGGGCGACGTGGTGTAGCGCGCAGAACCCCACTGGATGTCGAGGCAGCATCCAACCCGGCGTGTCGCATGCAGTGCTCGACCACACGTCAGTCCTCCGTTTCATCGAGGAGCAGTACGGGTTGCCGCTTCTGGGCGCCCGGACGCGGGCGATGAAAAGTCTCCGTGCGGCCCTGCCGTCCTTGTAACATCACCTTGATCCGACCAGGGGCAGGGGCGTCGAGTACGCGTCGCGAACGTTCGGAGGGACTCAAGGTCCTAACGGGTTGAGGGCGGCAGGGAGGGACGACGCATGGGCGAGTGGGTGTGGGATGCGGTGGACACTCCCGTGGTAGTGGTGGATCGGGTGAAAACGGAGGGCAATCTCTCGGCGATGGCCGAGCTGGCCAAGAGCCTCGGTAAGGATCTGGTGCCGCATACGAAGACGCACAAGAGCCCGGTGTGGGCGAGACGCCAGATGGAACTCGGAGCTCCCCGGGTTATGGTGGCCAAGCTGTCAGAGGCGGCCGCGCTCTTGCAGGCGGGCATCCGCACGCAGTACATCGGCTATCCCCTGGTCGGTGCGGCCAAAGAATATCGGCTCGCCGAGCTTATCGACCAGGGTCTCGAGGCGATGGTCGCGGTGGATTCCGAACCGGGTGCAGACCTTCTAGCGCGAGTCGCCGAACGAACCGGGCGGCCGCTCGCGGCCTTGGTGGAAGTGGACACCGGATTTCACCGCTGCGGCCTCGAGGGAGTAGAGGACGTGGTCCGCCTTGCGCGGCGACTCGCGGACGGACCCGCTGACTACGCCGGCATCACCTGTTTTGGTGGACACATCAACTGGCGGCAGCCGCCTTCCGATCTGCCGGCCCTCGTGGACGCGGAGGATGCCGTGCTCGACCGGATGGCGGCGGCGCTGACCCGGGCCGGACTCGCGCCGCGGGTCATCTCCGAGGGCGGGAGCATTCCGGCGGCGTTTGGCGAGCGCCTGAAGACGGCGACCGAAATCCGCCCCGGGACCTACATCTACAAGGACTATTGCACCATGATGTGCGGGGCGGCCACCGCTGACGACTGCGCAGCCTTCGTGGTGGCGACCGTGGTCAGCACCCCCGCCGGGGATCGGGCGGTCCTGGACGCGGGCAGCAAGACGTTGTCGGGGGATGGACCGGCCGACGGAGGGTTTGGCTACATCCGCGAACGTCCGGATCTGGTCTTGGCATCGCTCAGCGAAGAACATGGGGTCGTGCGTGCGCGAAACGCGGGTCCGACCGGCCTTCGCATCGGCGAGCGGCTCACGATTGTGCCGAACCATGTGTGCACCATGATGAATCTTCACGACCGGTTTCTGGTCGCGGACAACGGCAAGATCGTTGACGAGTGGCCCGTGGTCATGCGCGGGGCTGTTCGTTGACATCTCTCACATAAGGGAGCAACACGATGCGCGTTTTGATTTCGGTCGACATGGAGGGAATCGCGGGCGTGAGCGGTCCCGACGACATTCTGCACGGCCGCTACAATTACGACCGTTTCCGACGCCTCATGACAGAGGAGGCCAACCTGGCGGTGGCGGGCGCGTTTCAGGCCGGTGCTGATTCCGTGGTGGTCAATGACTCGCACGACGGGATGCGCAATGTCATGTACGAACACCTGGACGAGCGGGCGGAGCTCATTTCCGGCTTTAACAAGCAGCTGTGCATGGTCGAGGGCGTGGATCAGGCCGATGCGGCGGTCTTTATCGGCTACCACGCCTGGGCCGGAACGGCCCAGGCCACCATGGATCACACCATATCCGGCGGCCAGATCCACAACTGGTGGCTAAACGGGGAGCTCGTAGGGGAGTCCCAGATCAATGCTGCCATCGCCGGTCAGTTCGGGGTGCCGGTCGTGTTCGTGAGCGGAGACGACAAGCTGGCGCAGCAGATCCAGGCGACGCTGCCAGGAACGCGGACGGCCGTGGTGAAGTATGCCCTGGACGGCAGCGTGGTGCGTTCGCGCCCGCTTAGTGAAGTCCGCCGTCTCATCCGCGAAGGGGTCGCGGAGGCGGTGGCCGCACGGCAGGCGATCCCGGTCAAAAAAGTGGACGGGCCCGCTATCTTCCGGATGGAATTCAAGCGCAGCACCCATGCCGAAGTGGCGTGCTTGTTGCCGATGGTGGAGCGGATCGGTCCTCGGACGGTCGAGGTGAGCGGACGGGATGTGGTAGAGGCCTGGCGGCTGGCCTTCGGGGCGATGCGGCTTGGTTCTACCTGCGACGCCGGATAGACGGAGCTTAGCGCGGTACGCCGTGTCCGCGAGCGGACGGTACCGCCCGAACAGGGCGGCCCTGGTGGCGGGTTGTCGCCGTGGCCGCCATCTACAGGTGAAGGAGCAGGTCATGTCGGACGTGTCCTGGGAGGATGTGCGCCGCCAGTTTCCGATGGCCACTGAGACCGTGTATCTCGATGCGGCAGCGGTCGGCCCCACGCCGGAGTTTCTTCGCGAGAGTGCGGTCCGGGCCTTCGTCGAACGGCAGCGCCCGAGGGTAGACGCGGGCGGGGCCGTGCACGCCCGCGCGCAGCGGGCCTTCGGACGGTTTTTCGGGGTTGATCCGGAGGCGATCGTGTTCTATGCCAACACCACCGACGGCATCAATGTGGCCGCCCACTCGATTGATTGGCGGGCCGGAGACGAGGTGGTGGTGCACGACCGCGACTTTCCCTCGAATCTCATTCCCTGGCTGCAGCTGCAGGGGCGTGGCGTCAAGGTGAGAGTCGCACAGTCGGAAGACGGGATCCTGACGGACGCGGCGATAGACCGAGTACTGACAAGCCGGACACGCATGGTCGCCGTCTCGCATGTGTTTTACCAGAGCGGATACCGCATGGATCTGGCTGCGCTGGGCGCGCGCCTGCACCAAGAGCACATCCTGCTGGCCGTGGACGGGATCCAGGCCCTCGGGCTTCTGCAGCCTGATCTGACCCACGTGGACTTCTACGCGGGCGCCATCTACAAGGGGCTGTGTGGACCGCTCGGCCTCGGGGTGCTGTACGTAGACCCGGTGGTGGCGGTGCGCCTCGTGCCGGATCGGGTGGGCTACGGTTCACTGCAGAGCCCAGCGATTCCGTGGGACGGTAATCTGCGGTACAAAGCGGGAAGCCAGCGCTTCCAGCCCGCATCCGTCAACTATCCCGCGCTGCATGCCGCGGCCGACATGCTCGAATTTCTGGAGTCTATCGGATTTTCCCGGGTCACGAAGCGGATCGTCGAGCTCTCGGGACGCGCACTGGGCCGCCTGGCGGAGATAAACGGAGTAAGGGTGGTGACACCCAGAGCCCCGGATTCGCGCCTTGGCATCGCGGCGTTTCGGGTATCGGGTTTGGAGGCGGAAGACGTCGAGGAGGCCCTGCGGACGCGGGGTGTGCGGGTGGCGGCGCGCGATGGGAACGTGCGGGCGTCTTTTCACATCTACAACAGCGACGACGACGTCAACCAGCTGGTGGAGGGCGTGGCGGCCGTGGCCAGGGAGGTGCATGCATGAAGGCGGCCCTCATCGAGCGGGAAGGAAGCGGCCTCGTCCTGGGGGAGATTCCGGTGCCCGAAGCGGCGGCAGGCGAGGTCCGTATCCGCATCATAGGCACGTCGGTCAACTTCGCCGATGTCATGATGGAGCGGGGCCTATATCACAGTCCGCGCTCACGGCCGTTTGTGCTGGGCATGGACGCCTACGGCCTGGTGGATGCACGGGGAGAGCCGGGATCGGGACCACCGCCGGGGACACCGGTGGTCGCGTTTCCGTCCGGATCCTACGCGGAGTACGCGCTCGTGGACGCTAGGCTCCTCGTGCCAGCCCCGACCGGCGTGTCTCGCGAGGCCCTGCAGGGCATCGGCTTGGTGGGATGCACGGCGTATGAGCTTCTCACGCGCGCGGGAGGACTCCGGCCAGGCGAAAGCGTTCTCGTCCATGCGGCGGCCGGGGGGGTGGGGTCGCTGCTGGTGCAGATGGCTCGTCTATTGGGAGCCAAGACCGTCATCGGACAGGTGGGTCACCCAGAAAAGGTGGACCTGGTTTACGGGCTGGGAGCCGATCGGGTTCTCACGGATCCGCCTGCGAGCTGGGCCGGAATCGTGCAAGAGGTGACCGAAGGCCGCGGGGTCGATCTGGTGTTAAACGCCCTCCAGGGAGAGACCCTCGCACAAGACATCGCGAGTCTGGCCGATTTCGGCCGCCTCGTGGTGTACGGCCAGGCGGCGGGGGCCGCCGGGTACGTGTCGGGCGGCGCGATCTATCCGAAGAATCAGCGCGTCGTGGGCTACAGTTTCGGCCACATCCGGCGCGCACGACCGGAATTGGTGGCGCCGGTCCTCCGCACGGTTCTGGGGTGGCTGGACGGCGGCCGCATCCGGGTTCCCGTCGGCGGCCGCTTCCCTCTCGCACGGGCGGCCGAGGCCGTAAATCTCGTCGCGTCCGGTCGCAGCACGGGGAAGGTGTTGGTGGATGTCATGGCGAATTCCGGACGCTGAATGAGGACCCTTGACGGAATTTCAGGAATCCTTTAGGATTCCCTGTAAGTAAGACGCTAATACCTCCACGCCATGGGCTGTATCCTCTTGTTTCTCATCCCCAGTCCCTTCCCGGCCTCTTTCCCATCCCCGAATTCCGAGGAGGTAACCCATGAGAACGAGCAGGGGTCGTCTAACCGCCCTGGTGGGGTCCGCCGTGACCGCACTAGCCCTGGTTCTGACTGCCTGCGGCAGCAGCACCCCGTCCGCAGCGTCGGGGCCCGCACAGCAGGTCACGCTCGTCGGCGGTATCCAGACCGAACCGAACTGGTGGTTTGCATACACCGACCTTCAGACCTGCAGCACGTCCAACTTCGGCATCAGTCTGTTGTATGCCCCGCTTCTCTACATCTCGAAGCACGACACCGTGGACTACAGCAACTCCATTGCGTCGAGCGTCACCCCCTCGAAGCACGATACGGTCTTCACCGTGGACCTGAAGCCCTCCTGGCATTGGTCGAACGGGACGCCCATCACGTCGAAGGACGTCCTGTTCTCCTGGAACATCCTGAAGAACACGTCAGCCTCGAGCGCTGTCTGGCAGAATTGCGGGGCCGGCGTGGGTGGTATTCCGGCCGAGTGGCAGAGTGTGACCGCTCCCAATTCCCACACCGTGGTCATCACGACCACTCAGCCGGTGAACCCGGTGTGGTTTGAGATCAACGGCATCGCGCAGCTCGCGCCCGTCCCCGAGTCGGTCTGGAACCAGTACCCAACCAACATGACGAAGGAACTGACCTTCATCAAGTCGGTGGCCAACGAGCCGTTCAGCAAATGGTTCAAAGTCACGGACGGGCCGTACAAACTCACGAAGTTCGTGAATGACGAGTACTGGACGTTCAAGGCCAATCCGAACTACTCGGGTCACAAGCCGCAGATAAAGACGCTGCAGTTCGACTACGAGACGGGAGACTCCGGCGTCTATCTCGGTCTGCGCAAGGACACGTTCTCGCAGGCGGATCTGCCCCCCGAGTACGCGTCCGCGCAGAGCGCGCTGAAGAAGACCTACCGGGTCGTGCCACAGGGCTACGCCTTCGGCATCAACTACATCCAGTTGAATATGTCGAGTCAGGCGCCCGGTGGAATGGGTCCCGTGTTCGCTCAGCTCGACGTCCGCAAGGCTCTTCAGATGGGTATTGACCAAGCCGGGATCATCACGGACATCTATCACGGCTACGCCCACAGCGAGTACGGCCCGGTTCCCCCGGCGCCGGCGACCCCCTACTATGATGCGAGCGCGGTCTACCGGTGGCCGTTTAATCCGAGCGCGGGTCTGAAGCTCCTGGAGAGCAACGGCTGGACCATGGGTCCCGGCCATGTGCTGGTCAAGAACGGGCAGAAGCTTGCGTTCACCCTGGTATATATGTCCGGCACCGTGACCGACACGAACCTGGTGCAGCTGCTGCAGCACGACTGGGCGGAAGAGGGCATTCAGGTCGCCCTGCGGCCGATGCCGTTCAACCAGGTC
Organism: Bacillota bacterium; assembly: GCA_021818685.1. GTDB lineage: Bacteria > Bacillota > Sulfobacillia > Sulfobacillales > JAIMBI01 > JAKATP01. The sequence goes on from JAKATP010000122.1 coordinate 7,160, forward strand.
ATCGCGCTTACACCTAAGCAGTATCAGGCCGAGTGGTGGGGGGCCGGCTGGTACTACGGGCCTGACTTCTACCCGACCGGCGGTGAGCTCTACCAGACGGGCGGACTCTACACGCCGCCCGGGTACTCGAACCAGACCACGGACCACCTGGTTGTGGAGACCAAGAGTCCCGGCACACCCGCCCAGGAGCAGCAGAGAATGGACGCCTACCAGGCGTGGGTGTCGCGCCAGCTCCCGGTGCTGTGGCTGCCCGAGTACATCGGGGTCGGCACGCCGTCGGCTTATCAGGCCATCGCTCCGTATCTGCACGGGGTCGTGAAGTACTACAACCCCATCGGGGCCAACCAGTATCAGTACTGGACGGTCAAAGGCAAGTAGGGACCAAGCGGCGGGGCCCTCCGGTGAAAGCCGGAGGGCCTTCGTGCGTCCGGCGAAGGAATCCGATGGGACAAGCGAGAACCGCCCGACAGGGAGGGCACCGATGCCGGGTGGGATGCACGAACTTGGTGTGAGCCGCAGGACTCTGCACGGAACCTATGATCGCGACGCCGCGCCGCTTATTACCATCGAGCCCGGCGACCATGTGCGCCTGGCCACGCTTGTCTCAAGCTGGCGGCTCGATCGGGAGGGGCGGACCTTTTCACCGCGTGACCCGGAGCGCGACCGCGGACACGCCCTCACGGGCCCCATTGGGATTCGCGGTGTGCGCCGGGGAGATATGCTGGCCATTCATGTCGAGACCGTCCGGCCCGCGTCCTGGGGCGAGTCGGGTGCGGGGGGTGGGGCATGGGGGCTCAATCGGGAAATGGGGCTTCAAGATGCTCCATTCCTGCGGATGCTGTGGGAGCTTGACCGGGATCGCGGGACGGCCACCAACAGCCTGGGCCAGTCTGTCCGGATGGCGCCGTTCATGGGGGTGATGGGTATGC
>JAKATP010000123.1 GCA_021818685.1 Bacillota bacterium
GTGCAGTGGGGACGGTATCCGAACGGTCGGGTGGCCATGCGGTGGGTGGACGGGAGAGGGCCGGTCGCAACGGCGACGGTCAACGTGCCGGAAGCCGTGCTGGGGCCGGACGAGGTGTGCATCAAGGATTACGCGGAGAACGCCGGAGTCCTGAACCTGTTGGCGCTCATGGGGGTCGTGGAACCGACGGGCCGGCGGATCCCGCTTGGTTTGGTGGACGTGCCGGTGGCGCGGCTCCTGGTCACGCCGCCCGCGTAGCGGCGGAAGAGGGGGCGCTCGCGGTGTATTCGCATCAACCGGGGAGGGCTGTCGGGTGGCGCGTTGGCAGCGCATCGGCTATGGGACGGCGTTTGGTGTGGCGTTCGGACTGCCGGTGCTAAGGGCGGTGGGTTCGTTGTGGCTCGGGTGGGCCCGCACGGCCCTGTTCGACCTCTGTTGGGCCGGAGCCGTTGCGGGCGCGTTCGGCGTCTGGAGCCGGCGCCCTTCCTGATCTTGGATTCGGTCTCTCATCACTTCCTGTCTTCGGAGGTGCCTTGATATGAATTCCCTCACCCGTTCCCTTCCCGGATTGCTGGCCGCCGGCCTGGTGTTGACCGCCTGCGGCACGTCCGCCGCGGTCTCGCCCGCTTCCCATCCGGTCCGGGCCTCGGCCCGGACCCACCCTGTCCACCACGCCCACTCGGTTTCCGTCCCGGTCGCCGCGCTGCGTGTCACCGTAACCCATGCCGCCGTCCGTGCGATCCAGGGAACAGATGCCGGCGGCTCGTACCCCGTCACGCTGACCGTCCGCATCATCAACCCCACCGGCCACGCGATCACGCGGGTCAGCGGGCAGATGTCGACTTATGCCGCCACGTTCGGCAACATCGACACTCAGATGCCCCCGCCGTCGCCGAGCCTGTTCCCGCTCACGGCCGCCCAAGACCCGCTCGCGTACCTGGACCAGCTTTGGGGCACCTTGGCGCTCAGCGTCCCGGCACACGGGGCGGTGTCCGGCACCCTCACTGCCCAGGTCGGTCACGCCCACGGGCCTCACACCCTGGTCATCACGGCAACGCCCTATAACATGAGCACCAACGCTGCCACCGGCCCTGCGGTCGTCTCCGCTCCCTTTGGGACTTAGCGAGTCCCGTCCTGCCGCCGCCCAGCGCTCTACTGCGCCGGAACGGGGGGAAGGGTTATCGCACGTGGGAACGTCGGGACGTTGTTATACTGGCAGGTAGGAGGGATGGTTCGGTGTCGACCCCGTCCGTCGACCGCCGCATAGCTCGGTCCCGGGCGCTTCACCAAGTTGTCGCGGGCAAGATTCGCCAACATCCCGACCAAGCGCTGGCCCTGGCTTACCGCCAGCTCGAGCGTATCGGCCAGGATCCTCACGCCCGATACTACGTGATGGAATGGCGAAAGTTGCTCCAGGGCCCCCTAGAAGAGGTGTGCCGACTCTTGGCGGAGGATCGGTCCGAATATGCTGATGCGATGCGGAAGATGTCTCCCTTCGTGGGCCTGTTGACAACGGCGGAGCGAGAGGCCATCTACCGGCGCTATGCCGCCGACGTGGTGAAGCCGTATGCGCCGTGACGAACTCGAACACCTAATCCGGGCGGTCGGCGATATCCTCCACACCAATCAGGTCATAATTATTGGCAGTCAAGCTCTCTTAGGGCGTTTTGATGAAACGCAGCTGCCGTCGGAAGCCACTCTGTCTCGGGAAGCGGACATTATCCCTCTAAATGATCCGGATGAGCGACTCGCGGATCTAATCGATGGGGCGCTGGTTGAACTCTCGGAGGTTTCACAGAACGTTTGGGATCTACGCCGATGGGGTCTCGCTCAAGACCGCCCGCTTTCCCGAGGGGTGGCCTCGTCGTTTGGTGCCTTACCAAAACGAGAATACCCGAGGAGTCACCGGCTACTGTCTCGACCCCGCCGATCTGCTGGTCACCAAGTATCTGGCGCACCGCGAGAAGGATCTCGCGTTTTGTGAAGCCGTCGTGCGGGCGGGATTGGTCGACGTTAGGACGGTTGCTACCCGTATTCCCACGGCTCCTGGCACGGCCGAGGAACATCAGACTGCACTGGCCCGCCTGCAACGTCACGCGTCAAAGCGCCATCGTTCCCCGCCTTCGCTCTCCCGCTAGCGTCGACGCGGGGGTGCAAAATCCGCGTTTCCGGCCCGATGCCCCCACCCGGCGCTCTACCGCGCCGGCGCGGAACTGCTTCGGGCGTGGCTGGCTACGGGGAACGACCACTCCCGCCCGGACGTGGGGGTCAAAACCGCGGATCAGATACTGGCCTCTCTCACGCGGTATGGCGAACGCATTAATGGTTCAGGACCCTAGCTGGCGACGCTCTACTCAGGCTAGGAGTCTTCCGCCCCCGTCTCCCCTGAAGCGTGGCCGTCTCGTGGACAGCCTTGGAGGGCACGCAGAGCTCGGCCAGGCAGTTCCCGCTCATGACGCCTTTCGTGTCGATCATCACGACGCGCCGGCCAGCACGCACCAAGGCGAAGGCAACCGGATACGCACCGCCGCCTGTTCGTAGGGTCACGGCGTAGACGTGTTCGGCAGCCTGCGACGTGCTCATGGGCGCTCGGAGCGTTCTGATCGCGAGCAAACCGGTACGATTCGAAGTCGACGCCAACACAGCGCGATGACCGTCTCCGTGTCGTGGTGCATATCGACGAGGCTACCGTCGAGCCAGCATCTGGCCCTCGGCAATGTGGCCAGCCTGCTCAACGACGTCGATGCAGCAGGTGCACAGGCCGAGATCGTGTTCCACGGTCCGGCGCTCTCGGCATTGACGCTGCAGTCGGCACTGGCCGGTGATCTTGCGGCGCGATGGGCACGTGGTGTCGGGCTCCTCGCCTGCAACGATTCTATTGTCGCTGCCAGCCTTTCGAGCGATGATCGCCGGATCGGCGGAGCCGGACCCGTTCCACGCCGCTGCCATCCGGGGCTTGGACCACCACGCCCACCTCGCGCCCACGGATCTGGTACTCCAGGTAGTAGTCATGCCTCGCCGCAACCTGCAGCCCTACTTCTGCCTTTCGGCCCCGGTGGAGCGGGCGTTCGAGGAGCTGATCCCCGATCTCCACCGGGGCTTCAAGTCGTCCCCGAGTGGGGAGCGATACAAGCCGGTCGACGTCGCCGTCCCCGGTTGCGGTCGCGGCGTTCTGCCGGGCAGCTCCGCAGAGCCAGTCTGCTGACTACCCGTGCTGGCATGCCGCCGTCCCGGCGATTGGCGAGGATGCACTGCTGGAGGCATGGCGCTACCGTTTCTTGCATGCCCTGGATCCGCGTCGGCTCTTTCTCTAGTGAGCGGCAGCTATCATCTCGACGCGGTCCCCAGCACGAAACGCTCAACGGCGTTCGCGAAGCCCTCGGCCTCGTTGGAGGTGGTGATCCTGCGAGCGGCCCTCTGAACCTCTGGACTCGCATTACCCATGGCGATGCTGAGCCCGCAGTGCGTGAACATGAGCACGTCGTTGGGCTGGTCGCCAATCGTGGCGATCTGGCTGGTGGGAAGATCGTAGCGCTTCGCGAGCCAGCGGGCCACGGATCCCTTGTTCGCCTCGGGATGGGTGACGTCCATGTAGTAGGGCTGGGAAGCGGCGGCCGAGACGTGGTCGCCGAAGTGCTCACGCACGGCTTCTCCTGCCGCAGCCACGGCCGTGGCGACGTCGCTCACCCCGACGATCTTGGACACGTCGTCAATGAGCGCGCTGTAGTCCTCAACGACGGTCGGACCAAACTCCACGGTCGCCGCTTCTTTGGCCACATGGGTGCCCTTTGGATCCTGCACGTACCAGTCCGCACCCCGATAGAGCCAGACGTCGAGGGAGAAGGAGCGAAGCAGAGAGGCGATGGGGATGACCAGATCTCGTGGCAGGACATGGTGACTCAGGGTGTGCATCGTCGCGTCGACGATGAGCCCACCGTTGAACGCGGCGATCGGGGTCGAGAGCCCGAGAGGCTCGATGAGCATGGACATCCCACGGGGAGGTCGCCCGCTCACTACCGCGAAGAGGATGCCCGCATCGGCCAGCATCCGCACGGCCGCGATGGCGCGATCGGTGAGCACCTTGGTGCCGGTGACGAGCGTGCCGTCGACGTCGGCCAGCAGCAGCCGAATGGGTCCCGCAGACGTCGTCATCGCAGCGTGGTCGACAGGTGCCACCGGTGCGGGGCGTCATCGGGCAACATCCTTGGTGTGCGATGGGGATGCCAACGCGCCATGGAATCGTCCCCTCTCACTACGACGCGTTCGAAGCAATTACGGCACGTATGGGGGTGGCCGGCGGGGGCGCGTCAAATTTAGGGGCATAAACAGTCAGCAACCGTCAGAGCCAGGCAAGCAGGGAGATCCGGTCGCGGAAGCGGCCGGGGCAGGAACGGCAAGGTCCCGCCGCGTCGGGGGCGTGGCGGGCGGAGCCCCTGCGTGGGATGCGGGCCGGACTACGTCAGCGCCACGTGGTGACATCGGATGATGGCCGCTGTCAAGACGGCCGTCCACGGCCAGTCCGCCGCGAGGCGGACCACGGCGCGGAGACCCGACCGTACCATCCGGCCGGCTACGTGCAAAAGCGTGCAGCGAACCCTTCGCTGGCCAGTGCGACCTTGGACAGGCGGCTTCACCCCGCGGTCGTCGATACATTCTGCGGCGAGAGTTACCGCATGAAGGGAGGGACCGCGAGTCTCTGACGGCCCGGATGTGTCGATTGATTTTGGCCACGCATGTAAAAACCGAATTGGCCATTGACCCCGCGGGCACTCGGGGTCCCGGAATCCATGCACCCAATACCGCAGCGTGGCAAAGGTCACGCCGTGGGTGGCGGTCCACTGCCGCTAGGATTGTCCGCTGGTGCGGTACTCGCCCACCGGTTCCGCCCCATCCGCGTGTAGTGGGACCCGTTGGACCACTTGCTCATGAAATGGACAACCCCCTTTTCGAATGTAAGGGGATTATGGGCGAACGGCACACACGAGCGTAGGGGAAATTCCTGACGCTACCCTCAACACTGGACCGTGTTGAAACGAATTTTCTCCTGATTAATGTTTCCGATAGCTCCAATATAGCGCGCGGCGATATGCGACAAAGTGACCAAGCGCCTACGGGGGTGGTGACATGACCATAGCGCCCAGCGGTACCGGAACTAAATCCGTGCGGAGCCTGGTTCCCGCCCGGATGGACCGATTGCCGTGGTCCCGGTTCCATTGGCTCATTGTCATCGGGTTGGGTGTGTCCTGGATTCTTGACGGTTTGGAAATTCAAATCGTGTCCAGCGTAAGCCCGGTACTCCAGCGCTCTGCGACGCTTCACCTGACCACGGCCTCTGTCGGACTGATCGGCACGACGTATCTCGCCGGTGAGGTTATCGGGGCGCTGGTTTTTGGCCGCATCACCGATGCACTGGGACGGAAGAAAATCTTCATGTGGACCCTGGTGCTCTACTTGGTTGCGAGCGGGATTGCCGGCCTCTCTCCCGCGCTGTGGTTCCTGCTGATCTTTCGCCTGCTGGCGGGAATGGGCATCGGCGGAGAGTACTCGGCGATTAACTCGGCGATTGACGAGCTCATTCCGCCATACCATAGGGGACGCATCGACATCGCCATCAATGGTACCTATTGGGCAGGCGCGATGATTGGGTCCGTGGCATCAATTTTCTTGCTCAATCCTCATGTGTTTCCGGTGGATGTGGGTTGGCGGCTCGGGTTTTTCCTTGGACCCGTGATCGGACTCGTCATCATCGTCCTACGTCGCTACATTCCGGAAAGCCCGCGGTGGTTAATGACGCATGGGCGCGAGCAAGAGGCTGAAGCCATCGTAGAGGAGATCGAGGCGCGCATCCGCGCGGAGGGCAAAACTCTGGAGCCGGTCTCGGAGTCCCAAGCCATCGAGATTAGCCCGCGCGGCTCCATCCCGTACCGCGAGATTGCGCAGACCCTGCTGAAGAAATACCCATCGCGGTCTTTATTGGGGTTCAGCATGATGGTGACCCAGGCGTTCCTGTATAATGCGATCTTTTTCTCGTACGCACTCGTCTTGGCCCACTTTTACCATATACCCTCGGATCAGATTGGTTACTATTTTTTCCCATTTGCCGTGGGCAACCTAGCGGGGCCCTTGCTAATCGGGAACCTTTTCGACACGATCGGTCGGCGCAAGATGATTATGTTCACGTACTGTGTGTCGGCCCTATTGTTGGCTTTCTCGGCCGTGTTGTTTGATCAGGGTCTGCTGACGGCGCTCACGCAAACCATCTTCTGGTGCGTCATCTTCTTTCTTGCCTCTGCCGGCGCGTCTTCCGCCTACCTCACCGTGAGCGAAATTTTCCCTTTGGAGCTGCGAGGTCAAGCCATTTCCTTTTTCTTTGCGATATCCCAGCTGGTCGGAGGGGTCGGCGCGCCGGTCCTGTTCGCATCCCTGATCGGGAATGGCCACCATCCTGGCCCTCTTACGGTCGGGTACTTTGTTGGCGCCACTGTCATGTTTGCCGGCGGTGTCATCGGATGGTTCTTCGGCGTGAACGCTGAACGCCACTCCCTGGAAGAGATTACCGCGCCGCTGTCGGCTGTGGTGAGTGCTGGGCACGGGTAAAGATAGCCCCCGGTGGTCGTCACATGCAGGTGCACCCGGTATCGAGGGCCAGCGGCATACTTGCCGTCGAACAGGAGGAGGCGAACGTCCATGTCGGAGAGCCCTAGGGGGCCCAGCGGGGCCGGGTACATTGTCGTGGGAGTCAGTCCAACCAGCGGGTCGCCTGCCGCACTTCGCTGGGCGGCCGAAGAAGCCCGACGTCGCGGCGCCCGGCTTCGTGCCGTCTCCGTGTGGCAGCCCAGTCGGCAGGCCGCCGTCACCGGCATCCGTCCACCGTTGGTCACGACACCCACGCTGGAGGAGCGCCAGGCGGCGGCGGTTCTGCACTTGACCAACACGGTGCATGAACATCTGGGACCAGACACGGACGTAGAATGCCAGGTGTTGATCGGCTCGCTTGAAAGTGTACTGCTCTCCGCCACGACGGATGCGGTCCTGCTGGTATTGGGACGCGTGCGCGAGGACCCCGCTGGGGGCGGGGTCGGCCGGAGCCTTTACCGGCTGATCATGCGCTGTCCCTGCCCGGTCATCATGGTCCCAGACGACTGACCTGACGCGATCCCTCGTGCAACGCGAGGTGTCCTTCGCCCCCTACGGCGGTCCGGTTCTCGCGCGGACACCTGAGCCAGCAGGGCCACTACTGTCCCGAGTTACTAGCCCAAATCTTTCAGTAACCTGGCTCGAGAGCCCCGTGAGGGGCTAAGGGAGGACGACGGCCCGGTCAGGATGGGGAGACGACCGGCGATGCGCGCCCGGGAGAGCAGCGCGGAGGGTCACCCGTCTGCGGCCCTGGGAGTTGGGGACACAGCGGTGCCCCGCGGCGTCCGTGACGACGACGCCAGGGCCTCGCGGTACGTGGCGAGGCGGGTCCGGTCGGGGTTACGGAACCGCCAGGTGCTGACAGCGAGCGACGGCCGCCGTCAGCACCGCCGCCTAGGGCCAGGCTGCCGCGAGGCGGATCACGACCCGGCGGCCCGACCAGATGAGCCGTCCGGCCGTATGGAAGAGCGTGTAGCGCCAACGCGCTGGCGAGGCGTGGCACCATGGTCCGGTCAGACACGGGCCCCGGAACCACGCCACGAGGTCGCCCGCCAGGCACACCGCCGGGAGCCACGCCGGGTTGGTGGCGAAGTCCGCCGAAGGCAGATGGGCCAAGCCCGTCGCCTTGAGGTCGCGGATGACTGGCTCGCAGCGGCCTCGCCCCCGGTACAGCGCTTCGAGAAACGCGATATCCGGGTCCGGGAAGTAGGTCAGGCAGAGCTGGTCGCGATACCCGTGGACGTTGGTGAAGGTCAGCTGGGCCTCCGGGTGCGGGATCTCGCGCCGGACCAGCAGCCGGCTCCCGGGCGGCCACCCCCTCAGGTCCACATACGCCGTTACCTCCGCGACTTCCCCCACGTCGCGTTCCGCTAGGCCGTCGGCCGTGATCGCCGGCACCCTCCGGAGGTGCCGGCGTCCGATCACCGCGGTCGCCA
>JAKATP010000124.1 GCA_021818685.1 Bacillota bacterium
TGGACGCATCCCGACCCACTCTCCGGTATTCTGCTGTTCTACTGTTCGGTATAGTAGCATAACTGCGAGATCCTTCGACGAGACCGGGTGGCGCTAGGGGCCGCACGCGGGATCACGCCTATGGGTACCGTGCAGCACACATAAGCCCGTTCATCTACCCTTCATCTAATGGTTGCCCTGGCCGGCCAGTCCGCGTCGGTCCCGCGCCACTCCCGCCAAGAACCCGATCAACCAAACGGCCGGGATCCACGGCTCGACTCCTGCTTCTGGACGCAGCCAGGTTGGGATCTGGGCACGTCCCGCCACTCCGCGGGCGTCGCCCGGCTTCGACGACGAAGACACCCGGTCTGGGCCGGCCTTCGTGCCGCCGAGCTCCTGCGTGTCGACCAGCCTTGGCCGCGTGGGGACACGGTTTACGAACGATTCCAAGAGAGTAGCCCCGTCCCTGGTCCCTGTACGCGCCGCACAGAGTATCGCGGGGAGTGAGACCTCGCCCTTGCAGCGCATCGGATCCGCCGGACGGTCCATCCGGTGTGGTGAGCTTTCGAGCTCGCTGTGGTTCTTATCCGAACCGCCCGGCTGCGCTCATCAGACCCGGCCTCGCACATCAGTGCCGGGGCCGGGGTCACCCGACGCAGCACGCTCTCGGCCAAGCGATCCTCCCTCGTCGCCCGAGACAGCGCTCCGGCTGGGCCGGAGTGAGCCCGATGGCGTGGGGGCAGGCGGGAGGCTCCCTTGAAGGCCCGGAATTGACCGCCATTTAAAGTTCGTTAACTCCACTTCCGGCCACTTCTCGTACAATGGGCAAGAGGAGGGAGATCATGCCGCACATTATCGTGTACTCGCAGCCCGGCTGAGGCGCTTGTCGTGCGGAGAAAGCGTGGCTTTCTGAGCAAGGCATCGCGTTTGAGGATCGGGACATCCGCCAGAATCCCGCTTGGATGGCGGAGCTCCAGGATCTCGGGGCTCAGGCGACCCCTGCCACCGTGATCGAGACGGCGTCGGGTCGCGAGGTGGTCCTCGGGTTCGATCAGGACCGCTTACGGAAGCTGCTGCCGCAGGGCGGTCAGTAACGAGGGGGGCCTCTGTGCACGGGCGGACCCGGCCGGTTCTGTGCGGACCCGGCGTCGCGCGCGTCAGCACAACCTCCCCACCCCGAGCGGCTTAAGAGAGGTGAGACCGTTGGCTGATCCGTTTCGGTACGAATCTCAGACCCAGTTGGAGTACCATCATGGCCTCCGCCACGCCTATCTCGGGGAGGTGCCCACCCCGGTCGTGTACGGGGTGCAGGGCGCACTCCGGACGTATTACGGGGCCGGCGAAGGGCCGCCTGTGGCCTCGACGCTCGATCACATCGTGGCCGCGGTCGGCGGCTGAATGTTCGGCACCTTGGCCGGCGCGCTGGCAGCGCGCCACGTCCAGTTCGACCGCCACCGATTCTCGGCCACGGTAAAGGGCGTCATCGAGGGAGCGGGACAGACGATCCGCATCACCGCCATCGCGATCCACTACCGGCTGGCGGTCCCGCCGGCGCAGCGCGCGGACGCGGAGCGGGCACTCGACGTGCATCCGCGGGGCTGTCCCGCTCACGAAAGCGTCAAAGACGCCATTCACGTGACCTGGGACGCCGACATCGAAGACGTGTAAGTGCGGGGCCGCCCACCGGGCGGCCCGGTCCGGGTCCGTTTTGTCGCCCGGGCGACCAGGAGCCGGGCTGGCCACGTCTTCGCGTGGTGCCCCCCGTCGATTCTTCCCCTGTCCGGCCAGAGACGGGTCCTGGGCCAGAAAGACGCCGAGGGAGGGCTCCCGTCAGCGGCCCGGCCTACTGCCCCGCCGGCCCCTATCGTCTGGCTGCTCGGGTTCCACCCGTCCCCCTTCAGGCCATCCGGGCGGCGGTTGACGGGGGCCCTTCGGCCTTAGGCGCGTAGGAAGCGGAGCACCTCCTGCCAGGCGTCGGCCGCTGCTTCCGGGTGGTACATGGGCCGGGTGTCGTTGAAAAACGCGTGTTGAGCGCCACCGTATACCTTATACGTGAAGGGCTTCCCGAGAGCTTCCATGGCTTGGTGAAATTCCGGGACGCCATCGGTGATGCGCCGATCCTGGCCACCATAGAGGCCCAAGACCCGTGCGTGAATGGCGGGCACCCGCTCCAGGGGCGGGTTTTCCCCATAGAAGATGATCGTCTTCCAAAGATCAGGAACCTCTGTCGCGACTCCGATGGCAAGTCCGCCACCCATGCAGAATCCGAGGGTCGCGACATAGGCGCCGTTCACGTCAGGGCGCGTACGGAGATAGCGTACCGCGCCTGCCAACTCGACCGCGAACGTGGCGCGCTGATCTGGCGACATGACTCGCATGAGTGTCCGCAAGGCCCTTTGCTCCGCGGGCGAACGGGTCGCGAGCGTGGCGGCCATCTTCGCCGGATCCCGCTGCACCTCCGGGGATGCCTGGCGAAGAAACAGCATGCCGGCGGTAATGTTCTCCGGCTTCATCGCCTCGTGCCACTCCCCGGTGTACAGATCGGGCGCGAGCGCCACGTAGCCCTGGGCCGCGAATCGGCGCGCCACGTCCTGGATGTGCTGGTCGAGTCCCCAGATTTCATGGATCACGACCACCGCCGGACGCGGCCCGCTCTGTTCCGGAACGACCAAATAACCCTCGAGGTCACGTCCGCCGCCGGAAAACGATATCATCTGGTCCTGCAAGAGACCCTGTCCTTTCCTGGGGGAACCTTCGAGAAGAGGATGACGGCCGGCGCCCGCGCGCCTGGGTCCTCCGCCCTCTTTCGTCCTTGAGCCCCGATTCCCAAACCGACATGCGGCGCGATTCGCGCATGGCGTTCCCAACCGGCCAGCTTGGGCACTCTCATGGGGGACGGCCCTCAAGCCCCGGTAACAACGGGAGCGGCCCCGCATGCCCTCGATGTGCCCGGCTCATGACGGAAAGCGGGGCGCCCGGTGCTCGAGGAAGGCGCGAATGCCTTCTGTGCCTTCGCTGCTGGCGGCCCGCAAAGCGACCGACTCTCGCTCTGCGTCGAGCTGTTCCGCGAAGGTGTGCTGCCAGGTGGATTGGAGCAGTCTCTTGGTGGCTCCAAGCGACGTGCGTGGCCCGTTGGCGAGTCCCCGAGCCCAGTCCCGGGCCATCTCTGACACCTCGGCATCGGGCGCGACGGCGTTGATGAGCCCCCAGGCGAGGGCCTCCGGGGCCGTCAGGACTCGCCCGGTCAGCAACAGCTCCTGTGCCCGCCGGACCCCCACCATGCGAGGCAGCCAGTACGTGGATCCCGCGTCGGGAGTGAGGCCGACGCTCTGATATCCCGCCACGAAGCGACTGGACGCGCCCGCTACCACCAGATCGCAGGAGAGCGCCAGACTAAAGCCGCCGCCCGCGGCGACTCCGCCCACAGCCGCTACGACCGGAACACGCAGGCGCCGCAAGCGAGCCAAGCACCGGTGCACCCGGGACGCCAGTTCGTTGACGTACTCGGCGCGGTCCGCGGCATGAGCCTCCATTTCTGTCAGGTCGGCACCCGCACAAAACGCCCTCCCCGCTCCGGCTAGGAGCAACGCACCCACCCCGGGATCCTGCGACACGGCCTCCAACGCCGCCTCCAGGTCCCGAGCCATTTGCAGGGTGATGGCATTGAGCGAACCCGGGCGGTTCAACAAGAGACAGGCCACCCCGCCGCTTGTCGAAAGTTCCAGTTCCATCTCGGCCATGGCGACCTCCTCTCCGAACCAGCCGGGAGAGAGTCCTCACCCCTCCGGCAAGAGGCTCATGCCGGCCCCCAATGACTGCCCGCCGTCGATGACGATGTACTCGCCGGTAATGAAGCTTGCGAGCGGACTCGACAAATACACGGCCAGCCAGCCAAGTTCCGCGGGCCGTCCCGTGCGGCCCAGGGGAATCGTGCTCGTGAGGCGGTGGACGACCTCGGGTCCCACGGCCTTGCCCATGGCTCCTTGAAAGCCTTCGGTGACAAATAGCCCGGGACCGAGCGCGTTGACGCGGACGCCCCCCGCGGCCCACTCCCGTGCGAGGTTCTTGGTCAAGCCGTAAACCCCGGCGCGGGCCGCTACCGAGTGGGCGATGCCGGGAATCCCGCGCGACAACGAGGGGATGAGAATATTAGTGATGGCCCCACCCTGCCCTTGACGCAGGAGGACTTGACCCACGGCCCGTGTCATGCGGAACGTCCCGTTCAAGTTGGTCTCGATGACGGCGTTCCACCCCCGGTCGCTGAGGGTTTCGGCCCGTCCCGGGAATTGTCCGCCGGCATTGTTGACCAGGATGTCCACACGGCCGTAGCGTTCGAGGGTTGCGGCCACCAGCGCTTCTACCTGGGCGGTGTCCCGGATGTCGGTCGGAAACGCCCACGCGTCGATGCCCTCGGCGGTAAGGGCCTGCACCGCGTCTTCGAGCGGTGCCGGCCGGCGCGCAGCCAATACCACCCGGGACCCGACGCGCCCAAACTCCCGCGCAATCGCCCGGCCGAGCCCCGTCCCCCCGCCCGTCACAATCGTGACGTGACGGTCCAGAAGCGCGGGATGAAAGGGCCCTCGACTCTCCGTCGGGGTCTTCGCACCTTCACTCATCGGTGGCCGGCTCCGATTGGACCACCGCCGCCCGCACGCTATCGCGTTGGATCTTACCGGTGGTGCTCCGCGGGAGGGGAACATTCGTGAGGAACGTGACTCCGCGGGGACGCTTATAACGAGCGAGGTGCGAGAGGCAGGCGGCATCCACCGCGGCGCGGGTGAGCGTCACCCCCTCCTGCACCACGATTACCGCGTGCACCCGCTCGCCCCACTCGGGGTCGGGCACGCCGACGACACAGACTTCAACCACACCGGGCAGTGCCGCCAGGACCCGCTCCACCTCCGCCGGATAGACATTTTCGCCTCCGGTTTTGATGAGAGACTTCCGGCGGTCGGCAAACGACAGCGTCCCGTCCGGATTCCGGCGCAGCAGATCTCCGGTGTGAAGCCAGCCGCCGCGAAACGCCTCGGCCGTGGCGTCGGGGTTCCTCCAGTATCCGCTCATCAGCGTGGGGCCGCGCACGACCAATTCCCCGACCTCGCCGTCCGGCACGTCTTGCATCTGCTCATCCACAAGGCGCAGGGTCATAAGCGGCGCCGGCCGCTTCCGGAGGGTGGGCACCGAAGCGGTCGGGGTGTTGTACCACGCCACCAGATAGCTCGTTTCGGTCTGTCCGTAAGCATCGTAGTAGGGGATACCCACGGTGTCGGTGAACTCTTGGAGTACCTCTCCCGTCAGGAGATCCCCGTATCCACCCGCAAACCGGAGCGAGCTCAAGTCATAGCGGGGGCGGGCCGGATGACGTGCAAACCCGGTGACCGTCCCGGGTACCAGAATGGTCCATGTGAGATGATAGCGTTCGATCATCCGAAACATGGGCTCGGGAGCGCTGTCCGGCAGCACGGCATAACGACCGCCGGTGAGGAGGGTGGCGTACAGCGATTCGTCTCCCGCGACATGATAGAGGGGAAGCCATCCCACATACCCATCGTCCTCATCCAGATGAAACCACTGGGCAATACCGAGGGCCCGCAAGGCCGCCGCGCGCTGCGAGATCATGGCGCCCTTCGGATATCCGGTCGTCCCGCTGGTGTAAAGAATGTTGTGGATGTCCGACCCGAGGACGGAGAGCTCCGGTTCGCGATCGTCGGCGGCCGCCATCATCTCGCTGTAGTCCACATCGGTGGGCACATGCGCATCCTCTCGCGGGTCGAGGTGAATGATGCGCAGATCCCGCGGGAGTACGCCGCGCAATTCCTGTAAGAGGGGCTCATAGGCCCGGGACAGGAGAAGACCGCTCGGGTCCGTGTCGGCCAGGCTGTGGAGCGCCTCTTTCGGATGCCAGCGGATGTTGACGCCCACCACCGTGACACCGATCTTGGCCGATCCCAGGTAGGCGATAATGTACTCGGCCCGGTTTTCGCTCACCACGGCGAGTCGATCCCCCCGGCGGAGGCCGAGTGCGCGCAGTCCGTGTGCGAAGCGGTTGGCGTGCTCGTTCAACTGGCGGTAGGAGAGCGCTCCCGAGGGCCATACGACGGCTTCATTCGCGGAAAATATACGGGCGGACCGCTGCATGAGGCTCGCGAGCGACAGATCATGCACATCCGAAGCGGGGTCCATTCCGTCCGACACGCTGTCCCACGCTCCCTTCGATGCCTCCGGCCGCCTTGTCCTAAGAGCCCTCAGGCGGCGTCCGGACGCTGTTGGCTGAGCGTACGATGGCGGACGGGCCGGGAAGAGGGCCAGATGACTCAACCGGCATCCGTCTCACGATCTATCCCGGCCTGGACAGGGGAAAGGGGTCCTCGCCCCGAGAGCTCCGGACTCCAAAAGTCCCGCCAATGGCCTTGACAGCGTCATGGGAGGGGTCTCCTCGTCGCATCGATGGATGCCGGTCGGTATCGTGGACGCGGGGACCAGGCGACCAAAGTATGGCTCGACGCCGGGACCGCTTGGCAACTCGCCTCCGGACCCACACTCGCACTCCCCCACGCACCGGCAGACGGCCCGACGCCTTTCGGGGAGTCGGGCCACTACGGGATGCGCCGGTCAGCTAAAATGGGCGCGGTCGGCCTCTACGCGCTCGGAAAGCGCCGCCCAGTCGCGATCCACTTCAGACTGCAGGCGAGCTAGGGCGTCGGGCCCCAGGTGTCGGAAACGCCGCTGGGCGGAGACGAACGTGTCGATGGACCGCCGCGGATCCGGCTCGTAGGTAAACCGGTAGCGGCCGTCCACCACCTCGTACAGTGGCCAGAACCCGCTTTCGACCGCCTCCCGCAAGACCACGAGCGTATCCCGGGCCTCGATGCCCCAGCCGAGTGGGCAGCTCGAGAGGACGTTTAAGAAAGCGGGGCCGTCGGCCTTGGCCGCACGCCGCGCTTTGCGGCTCAAGTCTTCGAAATCGGACGCCGATGCCTGCGCCACGTAAGGAATGTGGTGAGCGGCCACGATGGCGGTGAGGTCTTTCCGCCCGCGCGGGCTGCCCGACCGGGCGGCTCCCACGGGGGTGGTGGTGGTGCGCGCCCCGACGGGGGTGGCGCCCGACCGCTGGATGCCGGTGTTCATGTAGGCCTCATTGTCGTAGCAGACATAGAGCAGGTGGTGCCCGCGGTCGAGCGCACCCGACAGTGACTGGAGTCCGATATCGTAGGTGCCGCCGTCCCCGGCAAAGACCACGAAGGTAGGCGGCCGGTCGGAGAACGTCTGACCTCGGCGGCGCAGGGCCCGCTCGGCCGCCTCCACCCCACTCATGACCGCCGCTGAGTTCTCAAAGGCGACGTGGAGCCAGGGCACGTTCCAGGCGGTGCCGGGATAGCGCGTGGTGGCCACCTCCAGGCAGCCGGTCGCGTTCACCACCACCACCGGATTCTCGATGCTGTTCAGCACGGTGCGCACCACCATCGGAATGCCGCATCCGGCACACAGCGAGTGCCCGCCGAGAAAGCGGGGTTCCCGCTCCTCCTGCAAGGCCATCTCGTGAATCGGCCGGGGCCAAATAAATCCGGCCCTCTCGTCACTCATGGCGCTCCCTCCTCGCCGAGCCCCAGAAACTCGGGCCCGGAAGGCTCTTCGCGGTCGCGCGCCGCGACTTTCGCCACCACCTCGTCCACCCCGAGATCGCGACCCCCAAGGCCAAACACCAGACTGCGCACGGGGTTCTGACGCGCCCGGCTCGCCACCTCGCCATACAGGGGCGAGAACGAGCCCGGCGACAGCGAGCGGTCAAACACCCACAACTCCTGGCCGGGCCGCACCGCGTGCAGGAGCGCCGCACCGGGAAACGGGCGGAACATCCTCAGTTTCACGAGCCCGACCCGCCGACCCGACCGGCGCAGGGCGTCCACCGCTTCCTTCAAGGTGCCCGACGCGGAGCCCATGGAGACCAGGACCACCTCGGCGTCATCGGTCCGGTACGTTTCCAGCGGGGACAGGTCCCGGTCGGTCAGAGACGCATATTCGCGCGCGACGGCGACGAGGCGCTCCCCTGCCTGGCGGAC
>JAKATP010000125.1 GCA_021818685.1 Bacillota bacterium
CGCACCCACGACGTGGACATGATGGTCGAACCGGAGCCCCTCGGCACGGCGGGCGCCCTCCGCCACGCCCTCCCCCGCCTGGACGCGACCTTTGGAGTTCTAAATGGAGACACCCTCCTGGTAGGAGATTTCGGTAGTTTATGGAAGTTCCACCTGACGCGCGCCGCCTTGGCCACCCTGGCGGTGGTGGAGGGCGGGGGTGCCGACTATGGGGCGGTCGCGGTGGAGGGCATGCCGGGTCGCGTGCAGGCGTTTTCGGAAAAGAGCGAGGCGGGCGGGTACATCAGCGCAGGGCTCGCCGTCATGGCGCGGCCGGTGATTGCGGCCTTGCCGCCCGGACGGCACTCGCTCGAGCGGGAGGTGCTGCCGGATCTGGCGGCACAGGGGGGACTCTATGCCTTCCCGTTTACCCGCATGTATGACATCGGGACGCCCGCGCGGCTCAGAAGGGCGGATGAAAAATGGGAGGGGCCGGAAAGTCCCCCGCAGTAAGGGCCCGGGTGCCGCTGCGCATCAGCTTCGGCGGCGGCGGGACGGACGTGGCGCCCTACTTTCTGGATCACGGGGGCGTGGCCCTCAATGTCACGATTGACCGGTATGTGTACTGCTCGTTGGCGCCGTCCGCGGACGAGACGGTCCGCGTCACGTCGCTCGACTACAACCAGGCCGCGTCGTTTGGGGTGCACGAGCTCCCCGTGTACGACGGCAACCTCGATCTGGTGAAGGCCGTCATCCACCGGGTGGACCCGGCCTGGCGACGCGGTCTGGACATGTTGCTGCAGGCCGAGGCGCCGCCGGGCTCGGGGCTCGGTACGTCCTCGGCCGTCGTCGTGGCGGCCATCTTAGCCCTGTCCCGCCTGCTGGGCGTGTATCTCAATCCCGAGCAGGTGTCGACCCTGGCCTACGCCGTGGAGCGGGAGGATCTGGGCATCGCGGGGGGCTTTCAGGACCAGTACGCGGCGGGCTACGGGGGCTTTAACTGGATGGAGTTCTCCCGGGACGGCGTCAGCATCGAACCCCTCGGGCTGAAGCCCGAAACCCTGTACGAGCTCGAATATCGACTCGTGATGTGTTACACCGGTGGCACGCGCCTGTCGGCCGGCATCCTGGCCGAGCAGGTGGGAAACTACCAGGCGGGACGCCCGGAGACCGTCTTCAGTCTGCACCGGATAAAGGAGTTGGCCGCCGCGATGCGCCGCGCCTTGATTCGCGGGGAGACGGACGAATTCGGGGCGCTCCTGCACGAATCGTGGCAGGCGAAACGCCAGCTCGCGTCGTCGATCACGACGGCCGCCATCGACGAGCTCTACGGGACGGCCGCGGCGGCGGGCGCCCTCGGCGGGAAGCTCCTCGGGGCCGGCGGCGGCGGATTTCTCCTGCTCTACGTGCCGGAGACGCGCCGGCGGGCGGTCGTCGATGCGCTGACCCGGTTTCCCGGCACGCAGTGTTCCACCGTGCACTTTGACCTATCGGGCCCGGGCGTGTGGGCGGAAAAAGGTTTCCGGAACGCAGCGCCGGCCTTCCAGACACAGGGGGTTCACTGACCCATGCCCCAGCACTTTTGGACGATGGCCCGAGACGGGCTTCAGGCCAGCATCGCCCCTAAGGCCGCCATCCTGGACGACGCGGCCTTCATGGACCGCCTGGCGTCCGTGATGGCGATGGCGTACGAGGCGGTGGCCACGGGCCACAAGATTC
Source organism: Bacillota bacterium (assembly GCA_021818685.1). Classification (GTDB taxonomy): domain Bacteria; phylum Bacillota; class Sulfobacillia; order Sulfobacillales; family JAIMBI01; genus JAKATP01. The sequence goes on from JAKATP010000125.1 coordinate 1,699, forward strand.
TGGTCGCCGGCAACGGCGGCAGCGCCGCCGATGCCCAGCATATCGCGGCGGAACTGGTCGGGCGTTTCGAGTATGAGCGCCGCCCCTACCCGGCCCTCGCACTGGCGGCGAACATGTCGTCGGTCACCGGCATCAGCAACGACTACGGATATCGGGAGCTCTTCAGCCGCCAGGTCGAAGCCTTCGGGCAGGCGGGAGACCTCCTGCTCCTCCTGTCGACGAGCGGACGCTCGCCAAACGTCATCCGGGCGGCGGAGACGGGCCGGGCGCGGGGCCTTCACACCGTCGCGATGACGGGCGAGGAGCCGGGGCCGCTCGGCGCGGTGTGCGACATCGTGCTCGATGTCCCGAGCCGGCACACCCCCCGCATCCAGGAGACGCACCTCCTCCTGGGCCATCTGATCGCCGCCGCCGCGGAGACGGCCCTCCTTGATTGAGGGCCGCCGCGGGCGGCCGGCGGTGTTTCTCGACCGGGACGGGACCCTCATGCGCGACACGGGACCGTTAGCCGCGTTTCACCCCGAACTCCTCTACCCCGGGGTCGCAGACGCGCTCTTAGAGCTTACGGCCCGCGGCCTCCCCGTGGCCCTCGTCACGAACCAGGGCTGGGTGGCGCGCGGCGCCCTCACCTACCGCGAGGCGGAACAGGCGACGGCAGGACTCGCCGGGTATCTCGAGCGTGCCGGTGTCCGGGTCCTCGGATGGGCGTTTTGCCCCCATCATCCCGATGTCGATACGGGGCCCTATGCCGGCCGCTGCGCCTGCCGGAAGCCCGAGCCCGGCCTGTTACTCCGGCTCGCGATGCGCCATGGCATTGATCTTTGGCGAAGCGTCATGGTCGGCGACAATCTCATCGACGTCGAGGCCGGCCGCCGGGCCGGCACCCAAAGCGTCATCGTGATGACGGGCGACGGCTCCCGCCACCGCGGCCACATCCCGGAGGGGGTGCCCGTGCTGGAGAGCGTCTGTGACCTGCCCCGCCTTGTCGGCCGGGGGTTTTGGGCATCCGATTACGGATAACCCGGACCGGCGGCGCCGCCCGCGTCGGCTTAAGAGCCGTGGGATTCCCTCTCGCGGTGACGCCTCAGTCAAGGAGGTGCGTGAGCGCGGTCCGCACGGACTCGGGCTCGTCCCCTTCGTGAAGCGCGTTTAGGGCGGCAAGCCAGATGCCGGCCACCAGCTTTCCGGCTCCCGGGTGCCGGCCCTCGCCCCACCCGATGATTAAGGGGCGCAAGATATCCTGACGGGCTTTCGGCGCCGCTTCGGCCAGGAGGCGGACGACGCCCAGGCGGCGCGCCGCGTCGAGGCCCACGGCCAGGACGGCCGCGAGTCCGGCGCCTGCCTCGGCCGCCCCCTCCATCCGATCGCGGATCCGGCGTTCGACTTCCGTGCGGACGACATCGTACAGACCAGCTTTCGATCCGAAATGGTGATAGATCGCGCCGGTGGTGAGTCCGGACGCCCGCGCGAGCTGAGCTAACGCGACGCCGTCGTAGCCGCTCTGGCCAAACGACGTGAGCGCGGTGTCGAGGAGTCGTGCGCGCGGACTTCCTCCGATGGGAATGAAGCCGTCCCACCGCGCGACGGCCTCGCCCGGGCGTCCGGCGGATGGGGAGCCGTTCCCTTTTTTCATGAGGGTATGGTACACGTCTTGACACGTCAGCACAACCTCAATACGCTATACGTAATCTCGTTATTTCCGGAGGATGGCATGAAAAAGCTGGCGTTCCTGTATCAGCCGGTGTCGGACCTAAAACGCTCCCTCGCCTTCTACGAGGACCTTCTCGGATTCGAAGTGGCCTGGCGGGAGGGCGAGACCACCGCCGGGCTCCAGATTCCGGAGACCCCCGTGCGCATCATGCTGGACGTCGATGACGGGATGCCCGGGCCCGTCTTCGAGGTCGAGAGCGTGGACGGCTTCTATACCGAAAACCGGGATCGCTTCACCTGGGTCCAGGCCCCCGTCGACATTCCCGGAGGGCGCTGGGCCATCTTCCTCGATCCGGATGAGAAGCCGGTGCGCGTCCTGGACGAAAGCCGCCCATAAGCGTGGACAGCGCGAGGGATCCGGGGCTCCTCGGAGTCCGGGATCCCGTCGTGCCGACTGCGCCGGGATGACGCCCTTCGGCGATCCCGCGGGACAGCGAGGCATGCGCCCCGGTAGCTGGCACGCGATCCGCCGTTCACACGGCGCGGCCGCGAGGACGGGCTCCCTCCCGCCCGAGCGCCGGGAGTCCCAAGCCTCCCGCTCCCCGCACCACCGTGAGGATGTCTCCGGCTCCCGGCGCTCACGCACGGGCGCATCGTGGCGCCGTCGGGAGCCCGGGTTCTCTTGCTGCGCTGAGACCGTCCGGACATCCTGCGCGTTCGGGCCCGGCTCCCCACGCCCGCTCGGCATCCGCCCTGCGGCCGATGCGCGACGCCATCTTTCCGCGTTCAATATAATGAAAAGATGGAGAGTCTCGCTGAGCGCCCCGGCCGGCCGCGTCTTTAACAACTTCTCATGGAGTGGTGGTATACCAGTTCGGGTAGGCTCGGCGCAGGCTCTTTGCAGGTGGGTGTAAAGTTGTAGGGACGCGAGATCGTGTGATGGGAGAGTGGCAATGGATTCAACGACCACCCCGGTGCCGGTTATCGCCTGGAAGATCGGCGGGGATCAGGGCGAGGGCATTGATTCGACCGGCGATGCGCTGGCCACCGTCGCGAACCGCATGGGGTACTACGTATACGGGTACAAAAGTTTTTCGTCGCGCATTAAAGGCGGCCACACCAATTACAAGGTGCGCATCGGGGTCGAGCCCTTAGAGGCGACGACCGAGAGCACCGAGATCCTGGTCGCCCTGAACCAGGAGACGATTGACAAGAACGTGGCCGAGGTGCGGGCGGGCGGATTCGTGCTGGCCGACCAGGCCTTCAAGCCCCACCTGCCGGAGGGAGCGGCCGCGCATCTGGTGGAGCTGCCGCTGACCGAGATTGCCAAAGAAGTGGGCTCGGTGCTGATGCGGAACATGGTGGCCGTGGGCGCATCGGCCGCTCTCCTGAACCTGCCGCTGGCCCCGTTTGACGCCTACGTGGAGCGTCGGTTTGGATCCAAAGGCGCCCAGATTGTGGACTCCAACAAGGCCGCCGTGCGCCGCGGCTTCGAGGAGATCCAGACCCGGGTCGGGCATCTGTTGGACATGCGCCTGCCCGCCCCCCGTCCCGGCGACCGTCTTTTGATGACGGGCAACGACGCCCTGGCGCTCGGGGCGATTGCCGGCGGTTGCCGCATTATGGCGGCCTACCCCATTACGCCCGCGTCTGATGTCATGGAGGCCCTCATCAAGTGGTTCCCGCTCGTGGGCGGAGTGGTGGTTCAGGCGGAAGATGAGATGGCGGCCGTACTCATCGCCATCGGTGCCGGATTTGCCGGCGCCCGCGGCATGACGGCCACCTCCGGCCCCGGGTTCTCCCTCATGCAGGAAGCGATCGGGCTCGCATCCATGACGGAGACCCCGGTGGTGATTGCGGATATCCAACGGAGTGGCCCGTCGACCGGCATGCCCACCAAGCAAGAGCAGTCTGACCTCCTGCAGATGGTGAACGGGAGCCATGGGGAGGCCCCTCGCATTGTGCTCACCCCCTCCTCCATCGAAGAAGTTTTCGCCGACGGCATGGACGCGTTCAATCTCGCCGACGGCTACCAGTGTCCGGTGCTGATTGCGTCCGACCTGTCGCTCGGACTCTGGAAGCGGACGGTGGAGCGCTCGGCCATCGACTACCGGCGGGCGCCGATTGACCGCGGCGAGCTCGTCAGTGCGGACGAACTCCGGGCACTCGGCCGCGATGTGTTCAAACGCTACGAGCTGAACGAGTCCGGCATCTCGCCCCGTTCCGTGCCCGGCATGCCCTTTGGCCAGTTCCTCGCCACCGGTAACGAGCATGGCGAGAACGGCAAGGTGACGGAGGACCCGGGCAATCGGGAGCGGATGATGCACAAGCGGCTTCATAAGCTCGACCATTTCGATCGCGTGGGTGTGCTAACCGAAGGCCCGAAAGACGCGGACATCATGCTGGTGGCCATCGGCTCCACGGTCGGGATCCTGCGCGAGGCCAAACGCGATCTGGAGGCCCACGGGCATCGGGTGGGGCTGAGCTGGCTTCGCTATGTGAGTCCCTTTCCGGTCGAGGCGACCCGATCCGCGCTGGCCCAGGCCCAGCGGGTCCTGGTGGTGGAGCAGAACGCGACCGGTCAGCTCCTGTCCCTCATGAAGGTGCATGGGATCGGGCACGAGCCCCGCTTCTCCAGTTTCCTCAAGGTCAACGGTGTGCCCTTCACGCCTGAAGAAGTGGTGCGCGAAGTGAACGGGCTTTTGCCCGTCCGGGAGGTGGTTTGATGGCGACCCTGGCCGACTTCAAGACCAGCGAAAAGTCCTGGTGGTGTCCCGGCTGCGGAGACTTCGGGGTGCTGGCGGCCCTGCAGAAGTCGCTCGTGGCGCTCGACATCAATCCTGACGAGCTCACGATCATTGCCGGCATCGGCTGTTCCGGCAAGATTGGCAACTACATCAACGGTTACAACCTGCACGTGGTGCATGGGCGCACGCTGCCCGCGGCCATGGGTGTGAAGCTCGCCAACCGCGATCTGAAAGTCATCTGCGCCGGCGGCGATGGCGACGCCTACGCCATCGGCATGGGGCACTTCATGCATGCCATGCGCCGGAATGTCGACATCACCTATCTGGTGATGGACAACCACATTTACGGGCTCACGAAGGGTCAGTATTCCCCCACGTCCGATTCCGGGTTTCAGACCAAGACGACCCCGAAGGGCAACATTGAGCGGCCCGTGCACCCGCTCTCGACGGCGCTGGCGGCCGGCTGCACGTTCGTGGCGCAAGGCTTTTCGAGCTGGCAGCCTCAGCTCGCGGAGCTCATCCAAAAAGCCGTCCGTCACCCGGGCTTTGCGCTCGTCAACATCATTTCGCCCTGCGTGACCTACAACAAGGTCAATACCTACGACTGGTACAAGGGGAGTCTCACCAACCTGGACAAGGTGGACGGGTACGATCCCCAAAACCGGGTGGAGGCGCTCCGGGTGCTGCACGAGCACGATGAGCTCGTCACGGGTCTCGTTTATCAGGATCCGGAATCGGTCCCCTACGAAGAGCTGGCGCCCGGCTACTCGAAGACCCCGCTCGCGGGACAGGACTACGCGCTCCCGGAGGAGGTCTGGAAGAAGATGCTGGTGGGCCTGGAATAGCGTCGGATCAGCGCGACGTGCGAAGGGCCCGCGACGTGAGCGGTCGCGGGCCCTTCGCGTCTGGGGATCGCCCCGGCCGTAAGAAACGCGACAGTCCCCGTGGCCGTACGCTTCGGGAGAGCGCCCGACTCGAGCGAGGAGGCGATGCCATGTGCCTCCCTCACGAGGTGCGCGCCCGTGGCTCCCTACCCAACCATCGGCGGTCTTCCCGCCCCCAGGGCACACATGATGGCCGGCCACGCGTCTCCCGGATTCCCACATCGGAACCCCATCGGATCCATTCGCGTCTCACGCCGGAGTGGCCCAGCACGGGACGCTCCAAACGGCCGCGGGCGGCTATGGCAGGTCGGCCTGATGGGCTTACACCCGTCACCGCACCGCCGGCAGAAAGGCTTCTCCACGCCTCCAGCAGCGATTTCGTGGCCGCCTTTTCCACGCCCGCTCATGGACCGGGCGCTCGTCCGCACGGTCTTACTCCCTAAGCCGCCAGTCCTCGATGTTGGCGAACTCCGGCCCGGGCGCCGCGATGGCCGTCCGACTAAAGGTGGTTGTCGGCTCGCGTCCGGGACATGGGCGCGACGACCGAACCGAAATCCCCAACAGCTAAGCTGGGATGCCCGTGATGGTCAATTCGATGTGATGACCAGTGCCGACTTGGGGGCCATCCGCGACCGCTCATGCGCGAGACCAGACTGAAGCCCGCGTCAGGTTACCGTCCGATCATGCCTCATGGTGTTCTCCACTAAGAGCACACCCGTCGCTACCCGTTCCGGTCCCGCATCGCACGCCGTGTTCCGTCACGGGCCCCCACGCCCGCCGACCGCTTCCGCACGGCGCCGAATCTAGCGCCGTACGTGTGTGGGCTGTCCTCCTGCGATCGACCCAACGACCCACCCGGAGCCGCGCCCGGGTCGATCGCAGTCCATCCCCGGCGTCGATCGCCGACGGGCCGTCACCGGCTGACAGGGATCGACCGGCGCGGGAGAGTTGAGAAACACGCTCGGCGTATGTCCTCGCCCAGTAGCCGCGACCGCCCAACAACTCCCGACGGGCCTC
>JAKATP010000126.1 GCA_021818685.1 Bacillota bacterium
TTCGCTGGCCCCGCCGACACCATCGCTGCGGGCAATATTGCCCGTAGGGCTGCCGTCAACCAGCCGCACGCGGGGTCTGTCTCTCGACAGGCACCTGCAAGCTCCGCCCTTTAGGGCGGGGTTGTTGGCACAATCTCCTTTCCCCGGCACGGTTAGGTTCCGGTGCTGGTATAATGGCGCACCCCATACTGCCAGAACCAGAGTGCCAGAACCACGGCCAGGAGCCCGGCGCCGACGCACAGCGCCAAGGCGTCCGGCCCCGGTCCCTTATGCAGCACCACCATGGCCGGCACGTAGCTTCCGAACGCCACCGGAAACACGGTATAGAACAACGTCCGAAGTCCTGTTGGATAGGCCGACAGGGGAAACGTGGCCGCCGTCTGCGGACCGTACAGGACCATGGGCTGCAGGTCATCGACCCTCGTGGTGAAGAATCCGAGCGCGGCCACCGCCGTCACCAGGGCCATCCACACCAGGCTACCGGCCACCAGCCCGAGACTCAGTTCGGCGACCGTGACCAGGGCATGGTGCCGAAAGAGTCCCAAGGCGGCGCCGGACACCCCCATAATGACCACCCCCTCGATGATCCATCCCATCTGGTCGAGGTCTACGGACCGGCTCACGACGGTCGTCCAGGTATGTGCCGGCCGCGTCAGGATGGCGTCGAACTCCCCGTTGACGAGATAACGGTCAAAGTCGTTCAGCTCCGACAGAAAGGCCCGATACACACCGCCTGAGGCGGCCGTGAGCCCATAGAGCATCATGACCTGGTAAGTGGTCCAGCCGAGGATGCCATGCACGCGATGCACGATTAAGAGGGTGACGGCCAACTCACCCGTCACCATGATGAAGTTGAAGAGCAGGCTCAGCCAGAAGTTGGTGCGATACATGGTCCGCGCCCGGAGTGTCATCCGGGCCATAGCCGTGTAGACCCGCCAGCCCTCAAGCATGCGTGTCCTCATCCTCCCTGTACCTCCAGCCGCCGCTGGGCCCGACGGGTGAGTGCCCAGGCTGCGAGATAAAGGATCACAAGCCACATGGCCCCCGCCATCCAGGCGGCAGGCCGCTCCACCCCGAGCCACGCCGACACTGGCAGGCTCACGAGCGTCTGGAACGGTGACCAGGTGAGGAAGCGTTGCAGTGCGTGCGGCATGAGCGGAATGGGGAGGAGCTGCCCGCTCAGGAAGATGCTGAGGCCCTGAAAGAGCCGGCGCGCCCAGCGCGTCTCGACGGTCCAGAAGGCCGAGAGGCCGATTAGATACTGGAAGAGCACACCCGTCAAGAGTGCCATCACGATTGCGATCGCCAAAAGGCCGCTTTTCCCCGCAGCGAAGTATTCCCACGGGAAAACCCCGAGGAAGGTGAACGCTATCACGAGCGGGCCGCTCCGGAACACGAGATTGTAGAATGCCTCGCCCACCCCCGCTGCGAGCATCCGGGGCACATAGGGCACTGGCCTCGCCATCTCCATGGCGACCGAGCCCGTTCGGATCTGCTGCGCCATATCGAGACCCGACGGCAAGAAGACGCTCACCCATAGGACCGCCTGGCTAAGCGCGATGTAGTTGATGAGTTCGTGGGCGTGAAAAGGCCCGAGCGTACGCCCGCGGGAAGCCGCATGCCAGAGTGCGATATAGATGAGACCAAAGAGAAAGCTTCCCGCGTTGTTTGCCATGTGGGCGCCCACGTAGGCCAGGTTCTTGCGAAAAGACGCACGAGCCACAAAGACGAAAACGCCCGTCGTTCTCCCTCCCCGGGGAAGCGTCACGGACCCCGAATTGTACCAGATGGGCCCGCGTATCCGCCACCCCTGGAGAGTCTTTTGAGGCGCCTGAGTGGCTCTTCGCGCGGGCGGGCTCCGTGGCGCCGGCCGCGGAGGCGCTTCGGGTCGAGGGGGAGGTTCGCGGGTGGAAGCGGGGAGGATCGTGGGTTATCGCTCCACTTCCTCCTCGCGGTCCTTCTGCTTCAGCTGCTGCTCGTGAAGTCGGGCCTCCTGTTCGCGCAGAGCGCGTTAGACTTCCTCGTTGTAGCGAGCCTATGCACGCACAAGAGCCACCCGTTGTGGCTCCGAGAACACAGGATCCAGTGGTTGTTACAAAAGGGGCGCACGGGGTTCGTCACGCTGGCATGGCACGGTCCGAAGCACCAGTAACATCGCATCGTTCATGAGCTATCTCCTTTGGAGTTAGAAGGGTCCGTACGGGCGGCGTCGGGGAAGGCCCCACCCGCCAGCGCGGAGAGGTTGACACTATCCCGTCGCGGAGTTTCGCACCACGAAGTACGTGGCCAGCCGCGGCCGCACCTCCGCCACGTAGCGGGCGTAAAACGTCTCGAGGCTGTGGCCCTCGTTGGTCAGCACCCCATCACAGCGCAGAAACAGGCGGTCGACCTCGCTCTCCGTGACATGGTGGAGTGGTTGATAGGCAGACCCATCGCGGTTCACGAGGCGCGCGGCCCGCAGGGCGGGGGACGCGGACAGGCCGATCGACAAGCTGTCCGGGAAGGCGGCGAACTCCTGGGGCAGCCGGACGCCGGTCATCCCGTAGCGCCGGCTCCGGGTGGCTCGGCGGCGTGCGAAGCGCACAAAGGCGTCGGGGTCCACCGCCAGCACCGCATCGCCGATGGCCCGCGCGGCCACCCGATGCTGTTCGGCCCCCAGCAGGACGCGGCGGAACAGCCGGCGCGGGTCGGCAATCCTGATCGGGTGCGTGCCGAAGTCCTCCCGGATGAAGCGAACGAGCGTTCATACCCCGACGCGGCGGCCCCGACGATGAGGGCTTCCCCCCCCGGGGCCCCCGCAGCGCGTCCGGCGTCTCGTGTCCGGTGCGGGCGCGCGCGCGCCACTCGTCGACCAACCACCTGCTGCCGAAAGCGAAACAGCGCGGTCTCCACGTCGGCCAGCGTGCGGAACCGTGAACGGCCGCCCGTTGCGGGCGGCGGAAACAGTAATCTCGAACATGGCGCTCCTCCCAACAAACCCCGAGCCGTCGAGCCGGGCCCCGGCGGCTTCTGGCCACATCGAAGCCCTTAGAGCGCGGTCTGCAGACGCCGGGAATGGCGCCGGATGGTGTCGCTCCCCAGGGGTAACGGGCCGACCGGTATCCGCCGAGCCGCCGGTGGCCCGGTCATGGACCCCGCACAGAAGATGTCTTACGGCGCAATGGGTCCGCCGCAAAGCCCGCAGGTCGTGCGTAAAGTCCCCGCCGCCACCAGGGGATCCCAGCCAGCCACGGCCGTCACCTGAAGGCGGCACGCGTCCTCGGGAGTGGGGCCGTGCACGCGCAGTACCGTCCCGACGGCCGCAAAACCCAGCGTTCACCGGCCCCATGAGGATCGGAGCCGGATCGGTCACACAGGCGGTAAGGATCGAGCGGGATACAGAGCGTGAACGGCTCCATCGCCAGGACCTCCTGTCCGAACCGAAGTGAGCCCCGGGGGGGCAGAACCCCGTGCCGCGCCGCTTGCCGACCCCCAGACAAGGGGACGGACTGCGAAAGAGCCGCATCCTCAGTGTTGTCGGAGGCGTTACCTCGCGTCGTGGTGGAGGGCCATGCGCGGGGGGTTCACGGGGCGTGCCGCGCGCCCGTTCCGGTCTGTCGGGGGGAGAAGGCGACGATTCGAGGGTAAGCCGGCATCAAGAGCGTCCGCCCGCGGACGTCCCCGTCAATCGATACCGCTCAGACGAGTGAACCCGGGAAGCCAGGCCACCTGCCGCGATAAGCGGCGCGCGACATAGGCCGCGGTCTACTTGGGTGCGTGGCCGACTCTTTTCTGGAGGGGTATCAGCCCGATTCCCACGGCGCCGAGGGCCATGGCGATCCATTCGTAACCGCCGGCGTAGCCATGGGAGACATCCGCACCTAGCCCCATGAGTCCATAGCTCACAAGGGCTAAGAATTCTGCGCCCACGCTCCCCGCCGACGTCACGGTGGCCCGCACGGAATCGGTTAACAGGCGCTGGAGACGTGCGTTCGTCAGGACGCGGCCCGCCCCAAAAAACAGATAGAATCCCGCCAACAGCAGCGGCGCCAGCACGCCCGGCGCGACGGCGGCTGCGTAAAGCATCAAAGCCCAGACCATGAGTAGGGCGACCACCGGCATGGATCGGTGCTCCCAGCGATGCGCAAGGGCCGCGCCCACGGCACTCAAGAGAAAGATCACGGCGGTCCATGCCGCGATGCCGCTGTCGGTAAAGGCGCGCTGATGGAGGAACAGACCAAAGTACTCGTCGACAGACCCGAGCCCCCCGACGAGACTCGCGAGCCCCACCAGAAATAGGACCGACGAGTGGTCCCATAGCATCCGAGTCCCGTCCCGGAGCGTCTGGAGATAGGAAACGGTGTCGACGGGCTCCGTTCGCGGAGCGGACGGCAGAGACCCCACCGCGATGGCCGACACCACGATGGCCGCCATGCTGCAGAGGAGCAACGGTCCATATCCCCAAGAGGCGACGAGGCTTGCGACAAGGCTCGCCAGCACAACGGCCGTAAAGGAGAAGGAAGTCATACGGCCCGTGACCCGAGCATAAGCGGGCAGATCCCGCGCACGATTAAGTTCATCGTAGACCAGGGCTTCCGTGGTTCCCGAGGTCAACGCGCTTTTGAGGCCCCAAAGGACGAAGCCAATGAGAAAGCCGGAGTAGTGTGGTACCGCGAGCCAGGCGCCGTACCCGACGGCCCGAAGGAGCAAGCCCGCGATGAGGACCACGCGACGCGGATATCGATCCGCAATCACCCCTGCCGGCACGTTTAGCAGGAATGCGGTCAGCGACCAGACGACCAGCAAACTCGTGATCTGGAGCGGAGTCAGGCCGGCGTGGGCAAACATCACCGCATAGAGCGGGTAAATGAGCATGAAGTCATCGAAAAATGCAAAGATCAATAAGCGCGCCGTCACGCTGACTTTGAGCCGCTCCATGTCGCTACACGTTATCACGAGGGCATGCTGCTGAGCAGGCAATTAGTCGGCTGTCGAGCGCCCCGTCAATGGTGGCGGAAGGGGGAGTCGAACTCCCGCGTTCCGGCTGATGAGACCGGTAAGCAATCCGCCGTTTCCCGGAGCCTCACGCTCAATCAGAACGGCACCAGACGGCCCAGACACTCGCGACCAAACTAGCCGAAGGGGGACACTCTGCAGCATACCCGTCGGCATCGACCAGCACGTCGCCGACCGCGACGCTTGGACCCGGATGAGACCGATTCTGCCCGCCCCCGGTTCGGGTGACCGTCTGGGCAGCGGCCGGGGCATAGACGGCCTCGGCTTGTAGGACTGGCGCCAGCCGCTCGGCCCAGCACGGTTGTGCCCGCGAATGCGGTATAAAATGGGCGGGGTACTTTGAGGCCCAGGTTTGTCGTGGACAGGAGCATCCCGTTCGGGTTTCCTTGGTGTTCGTCACCAACGTGAAAGGCGCCCAAACGAGTTGCCTACGGAAAGTGTGTCCCTGAGCGACCTGTTGCCCACGGCGGGGAGTGGGCCCGCCGAGTTCTTGTGGGTGCCCACGGAGGAGGGTAGGGGGCGGTGAAGTGGGAGCCGGCAGAGCGTGATGTCCTAGCGCCAGTTATACAGCGGTTGCGTGATGGCCTCGACCTCTCTGACGAAGGACGGGTGCTCGTACTTTGCAGTGCCCACGGCACACTGGCCATGGCGCTAGCGCACTGGACGCCGGGGCTACAGGTTCTGGGCTTGGAGTTGGACGATCGACTCCGTCGCGAAGCGCAGGCCTCCGCAATAGCGTGCGGGTTGTCTGATCGCGTCGCCTTCGAGAGGGCGACCTACAATTGTATCCCGTATCCTGATGGGACGTTCGACGCGCTCGTGAGTGAATTCATTGTGGACGGCACACCCAAGCCAACAGAGATTGGCCAAGCGGAAATGGCCCGCGTGATCAAGCCGGGCGGAACCGTGGTCCTGACGGACGTCATCGCCACCGAACCCGTGTCCGCGACTGTACGGTCCGACCTTGCGGAGGTGGGACTCGACTATCTGTGCGAGGCGACGTCAACGGACTTTCGCCGCTGGATGACAGCGGCTGGCCTGGACGAAGTCGAGGTGGCAGACCTGACGCCTGTTGCCGTGGCGGCCTGGCACCTGCGTCGACGCCGCGACCCTCATGCACCCGGATACGTGCAGTTGCTCGATGGCCCGCGGTCCCTTCTCGGCCAGACCATCTTATACATCTATGCCCGTGGGAAGAAGCCCATCGCGTAGTGTCAGTCGGACGCCCGCGTGGCGGCCAGGTACCGACAGAACGGGTTCCATGACGCTCTGCCCGGCAAAACGCAGGCAGGGCACCTGCATCTCGCATGTGCGCGAGGACCACTCGCCCGCTAGTGATGGATGACTCAGGACCGCTGGCGGTGGCCCGCTGCAGTGAGCCGGAGGCTTCCGCCCGGCCCATCCCCCACGCGGCCCGGGCATTGGCGTCATGAAGCGGCACCAGCTCCTCTCGCGCGCCTGTTCGGCTCCGTACCGCAGTGCGTCGAACCCGGGGCAGTACGCGGCGTCCGCCGACGAGCAGGGACCCGTGGTCGCCACGCACTCTCGCAGCATGGTCGGATCCGTGATGACCGAACTCCTCCCCGCTGGGTCCAACACCCTCTGGCGATTCGGTTCACAACGACAAACGGCTAAGGCCGTCCGAAGGCCAGGAAGGCCATGAGCACGCTGCTCAGCGCCCACCCTGCACACCCGCCCATGCGGCCGCGGCGTCGATGGCGCACCGCGGGCTGCTCGGCTTGCCAGGCCAGGACGGTCACCAAGGGGCCCACCAGCACGAACGGGCCCAGGCGGTTGCCCAGATGCCCCACGGGGGCAATAAGGGTCCAGGGGAGCCAGCGCGCCAACCAGATGGCCGGGATGGGTACCACGATGAGGGCGACAGCCCCGATGACCCCGAGCGCGACCAGAACAGCGGCGAGATGCCAGAATCCGGCCCGAGCGAGGCGGCCGTAGCGGAGTCGAATCAGTTCAGGAGGGGGAAAGGACATGCGAGAGCATCCTGACTCACGATGGGGCGGCCGCGGGCTCCAAGCAAACCTTCCTAATAGTTGGACCTCGCATCGCTAGTCGGATTTATGGTAAACGTGAAGGCATCACATCTTCCACCCTTCGGCATGCGGTTTCGGGCGAAGCGGCGTCCGGTCCCATCCCTGGTCCCGATTGGGATCGGCCCCCAGCCCACCCCTGGGAGGCACGGATATGCCAGGAAACGGACCCTATCTGCCGGATGATGCCGATGCAGAGCGCCCGCGCGCTCCCTGGATCCTGGGCATCATGTTGATTGCCCTGGTCGCGGTGATTGGGCTCGCCGGCATCCTGCAGTCGTCTCGCGAAGCCCCGGTCAGCCATCAGACTCTTCATAACGGCGAGCCGATCCCGCCAGTGTTGTGGGACCGCTTGACGACGATCCCCGCCGTTGCAAACGCGGGCGGCTCCCTCTTTATCGTCCGGCCCCAAGTTCTCAGCCCACCGGCGCTCGGGGCCCCCACCGTCGTATACATCGGCGGTGAATTTTGCCCCTACTGCGCGGCCCTCCGCTGGCCGCTCGTCATTGCCCTCTCACATTTCGGACGTCTGCTCGGTGTCGAGGCCATGCATTCCGACAACAACCCGGAGGAACTCTACCGTGACATTCCGACGGTTACCTTCGTCCATGCCCGCTATCAAAGCCGTCTCATATCGGTAAGGCTGGTGGAAAACTGGAATCGGCAGGGGCAGATCCTCGACCCATTGACGGCGGAGGAGGCGCACCTCTTAGACAGTTATGACACCCCGCCTTACGTCAGGGGCTCCGCGCAGATCCCGTTTCTCCTCATTGGCGGGCGCTATCTCTTTATCGGATCGCCCTATCTGCCCACGCTCCTCGAACAAAAGCGCTTGTCCAACGTCGTTGCGGCCATCCGGAATCCCCTGAACCCACTGGGGCGCGAGGTGCTGTCGTCCGCGAACGAGTTTTCCGCGGCTATCTGCCTTGCGGATGGCAGATCGGA
>JAKATP010000127.1 GCA_021818685.1 Bacillota bacterium
TTGAACGCCCACGCCGAAGTCCAACACCAATACCCAGAACAAGGTCACCGGGTCGATCTTGCGCTGGCGTTGCACGAACCCCACGTCGGCGGCGGCCGTGCGGAGCCAGTCGTCAGGAAGCATCTGGAGGAGGAGCTTTTAAATCTGGCGAGGACCGCCATTGCCGGGAATCGGGACCACCGAGAGCACCTCCTGGCTGCCCCCCCCCCGAACCATCCGGCCCCGCGCGGGGGCCACGGTTGCGCCGAGCCACGGAACCGAGCGCTCGTAGGCGCGCACGGCGTGGCCACCAGCGGAATGAACACCCGGCCACCTTGACACCCGCGGGACGTACACTATCATGTACGTGTCGGAGGGATTGACGTGAGAACGCTGAGTTACACGGAATCGAGGGCTAAGTATGCCGAGACCCTCAACGCGGTCGTGGATGACCGAGAGGAGATCGTCATTACCCGGGCCGGCCATGAATCCGTCGTGATGGTCGCGCTCGATGACTATGAGTCGCTCAAAGAGACGGCCTATCTCTTGCGGAACCCAGCTAACGCAAGACGTCTCCTCAATGCGATTGAGCGGCTCGAGCATGGTCAAGGCACCACTCACGACCTCATCGAATGAGGATCGTCTGGGACGATGACGTATGGTCCGACTACCTATGGTGGCCACAGCAAGATCGGAAGATAGTACGCCGGATCAACGCGCTCATCCAGGACATTCAGCGGTCAGGCAATCAGGGGATCGGCAAGCCAGAAGCTTTGGGGTACGGTCTGCACGGCTACTGGTCGCGGCGCATCACCCAAGAACACCGCCTTGTGTACAAAGTCGTCGACGGCGAGATCCGGATCGCCAGTTGTCGCTTTCACTATGATGATTGAAGCTAGGACCCACCGCGGCGCCGGTACGGGCATCGCCGTCACCTACTCCTACTGTCGTATTAATCCGCGTAGGCCAGCACTCCATGGGTCCCCACTGCTATTGCATCAACTATTTCTCGCTGATTCCTAAGAAGCAAGCAAGGCATTTGGTATCCTGTATAAATAGGCGGACATACGTTCTGTCTGCGTAACGGTCGTAATGATGTAATGAAAGTGAGGGAGACGCCCTAGATAAACCTGGGGCCCTGCTCCACCTGCCGTAGAGATGCCACAACGTGTGCGACGGTCTATCCCAAAAGGGGTGGAAAGTGCTCAACACGTGGGTTCGTCGGTTCCGGGTAGGATCTGTCGTCATTGGGATCGGAGCACTGGCTGGGATAATGGTCGGATTGACCGCTGCGGCTACTACCTCACCACCAGGGCCACCGAGCGCCCAAGCTCTGGCCCAAGGGGGCATCGTCGCTACGCCTCTTAATCAAGTCGAAGTCGTGTCTGAAAGCCAGGCTCTCCAAACAGCCGAGATCTGGTACCCTCAGATGTCCTCAGTCAGTGTTGGCGGCGAGTTAGTCATGTTCTCTGACAACGAGACAGATGGACTTGCGACACCACAGCCGGCTTGGCTATTTACGTGGTATCAAGTGACTGATCAACCACTGTACCCGAAGGCAAGTAGCCCCCAAGGCTCGGACGGTACGCCCTGGACTCACATGAATGTCGCGGTAAGCGCTGTGACAGGGAAGGTATTAGAAGGGTTCACAACCCCATGACGGGGGCGCTGGCCGGGTCGGCGGTCAGCGGACGCAGGTCACCGCTACACCGGGCACGCGGAGCCATACCTGGTCCGTGGTAACCGCACGGGCTCCTCGCAGCAAAGCCAAGGCGAGGCACGCACGATCGCCGAGCGAGAGGCCCAGAGGCCGCGTGTGCTGCCGCAACTCCGCAGCGGCTCGCGCTTGGGCGGTGTCGAACTCGACCAAGCGGATGGCATCGAGCAGACCGGACTCGGACAGACGGGGGATCGCCTCGTCGACCGGCAGGCCATGGTCGACGAGCTTCGCGAGGACTTCTGTCCAATTGACGGTCGAGAGCAAGGCTCCGCGTGGCGCCAGTGCCAACACGGCATCGGCCCCCTCCTCGTCGAACACCACCGCCAAGAGTGCTGACGCATCCATGACGTAGAGACGATCCATCAGCCGCCGTCGGCCTCGCGCCGTGCTTCCCGACGGCGCTCCTGCACCAGCTCGTCGGCGACGCTCTCCTGATCCTGGCGGTATTCGCGAAAGACGCCCTTGGCCGACGCGAGACGCTTCTCCAGGCTAAACACGCGCAACTCCCCCTCCGGGGTCACTTCGAGACCGACCAGGTCGCCCTGTCGCAGGCCCAGTTGCCGCCTGATGGCGGCCGGCACGATCAGACGGGCATGTTCGTCGAGCCGCACCATTGTGGCCATAAGCGCACCCCCTCGTAGGCAGTATCCCACCAACGCTAAATATGGGGCAAGTATAAATATGGTTCTACGGGAAAAGTGGAGGATCCTCGCCGATCGGCGAAGCCCCCACGGAGCCGACTGGGGCCGATGCTCGATCCGACCGCCTCGCTTCACGCGGGCCGCGTCCGCCAGCCACTCGGCAAGTTTGGACCAGCGCTGCCCCGTCGCCTGGGTGCGGACCGCCAGGGCCAGGGCTTTGACCTGGCCCACCAGCACCACCAGCCGCTGGCCCCGTGTGACGGCCGTATACAGCAACGGGCGCTGCAGCATGACGTAGTGCTGGGTGGTGACCGGAATCACCACGGCGGGGTACTCGGACCCCTGTGCCTTGTGGATGGTGATGGCGTATGCCGGCCCCAGCGCATCCAGGTCCGCGACGTCGTACCGGACGTCGCGGTCCTCGAACCGAATCGTGAGTGCCTGGTCGTCGGGGCGCACGGCGGTAATCCGTCCGATGTCGCCGTTGAACACGTCCTGGTCGTAGTCGTTCACGGTCTGCATGACTTTGTCACCCGGGCCGAAGTGCCACCCGAAGCGTTCGACGGCGAGGGGGCCGGGCGGGTTCAGCACCTGCTGCAGCCGCTCGTTCAAGTGGCGGGCGCCGACCTCTCCGCGATTCATGGGGCAGAGCACCTGCACATCGCGGAGCGGATCCAAGCCAAAGCGTTGCGGGATCCGCTCGGTCACGAGCCGCACAATCTTGTCGGCCGTGTCGGCCGGCTCCGCCGCTTCGACAAAATAAAAGTCCTGCCGGGCACCGCCCGACCGGTCCCACATCGGCAGCTCCCCGCGATTGGTGCGGTGGGCATTGACGACGATGCGGCTGTGGGCCGCCTGGCGGAACACGTCTGTGAGGCGAACGATGGGCAGCGTGTTGGCCGTGAGGAGGTCGCGAAAGACCTGGCCCGGGCCCACCGACGGCAGCTAGTCGGCATCGCCAACCAAGAGCAGGCCGGCCGAGGGCGGGATGGCCCGCAGCAGATGGTGCATCAGGGTGACATCAATCATGGAGCCCTCATCGACCACCACGAGGTCCGCCGTCAGCGGGTCGTGTTCGTCGTGTTGAAAGCCGCGGCCGGGCTGAGCCCCCAGAAGCCGGTGGATCGTCTGGGCGGGGTGGCCCGACGCCTCGGCGAGTCGCTGGGCCGCCCGTCCCGTCGGGGCGCACAGAACCGGGTGGACCCCGTGGACGGCGAGGATGCTCAGGATGGTCCGGACCAGCGTGGTCTTCCCGACACCGGGCCCTCCGGTGATGACCGTGAGCTTATGCGTAAGCGCGTCGTGGACCGCCGCCCGCTGACTCGGGGCGAGCGTCAACTGCAGGCGGGCTTCCGCTTGGGCGATCGCGGCGTCCGGCGGAAACGGCGGCCAGGGGGGCGATCCGGTCGCCAGCGCCTGCAACCGGCCGGCGACCGCCTGTTCAGCGAGGGCGAGACCGGTAAGACAGGCACAGGGCCGGTCGCCAATCGTTTGCAGCACGATGTTGCCGTGCGCCTGTTCGCTGGCGATCGCCGCCTGCACCAAGTCGGCGGGCACGTCCACCAAGCGGGCCGTGTCCCGCACCAGGTCCTCCACGGGCAGGCCACAGTGGCCTTGGCCGGTCGCCTCTAAGAGGGCGAAACGGACGCCCGCCTGGACGCGCAGGGGGTCGGTGGGCGCGATGCCCAGGTGGCTCGCGATTTTGTCCGCGCTCTGAAACCCGATGCCCCGGATATCGCGGGCGAGGCGGTAGGGGTTTTCGCGCACGCGGTCGATGGCGACCGCGCCGTAGGTCTTGAAGATGCGCACCGCTTGGGAAGTCGAGACCCCGTGGCTGTGCAAGAACACCATGATGTCCCGAATGGTTTTCTGATCCTGCCAGCCTTGACGGATGCGGGTGGCGCGCCCCGGCCCGATCCCCGGCACGTCCTGGAGGCGGTCGGGTTCGGATTCGATCACCGCGAAGACGGCGGGGCCGAAGGCGTCGACCAGGCGGTGGGCAAACACCGGGCCGATGCCCTTGACCAGGCCGGACCCCAGATACTTTTCGATGCCGGCGGGTGAGGTGGGAGCGGATAGCCGGAGAGTCTCCGCCCGGAACTGGCGGCCATACTGGCGGTCCACAACCCAGGTGCCGGTTCCGTCCACATATTCGCCGGGCGTCACGGCGGAGGCATGGCCTACGAGCGTGATGAGGTCGCGTTGACCAGGCACTTTCAGCTGGAGCACGCAGAAGCCTGAGTCGGGTTGATGGTACGTGACCCGTTCGACTAAACCGGCCAAGGACTCGGTGGCCAGAGTGAGATCCCCCGTCAGACGAACGAGAAACCGCTCGGGGCCAGGCGCGCGCCGGACGCCGGGTCATTCTCTCGATCACCCGCCCTGCCCCTATGGGGCGGGCTTCCAGACCCTCGGTTTACTGCCGCGCATTACCAGAAGGACGTAAGTGGCCATCGTCAACCGCGATGGCCAAGTGGTTCAGCTAGCTGATATCAACTACATCCGTGTTCACCGGACCGATCAGGACGCGTCTGACCTCTTGTCCCAGGTCCGTTCGGAACGTAGGGCGAGCGGTGTGTTCGTGATGGGCATTCCCGATGAGTGGTACGCCGCTTCTAAGGGAGACGACGTCACCGACAAGTTCATTACCGGGCCACCCGGAAACGGCACGACGGCTACCGGGAGCGCTCGCCTCGACGCCCCGGGCGCTACGTCGAGCGACCACCGGGCTGTGTTTGTTGTACACGGACCAGACCTGAGCGCGCGGGCTGCAATGTTTGAGTTCCTCCGATCGCTGGACCTTAAGCCGATTGAGTGGAATCAAGCTATCGGCATGACCGGGAAGGGATCACCGTATGTGGGTGAAGTGCTGAATGCCGCCTTCTCGCACGCCCAAGCGGTGATTGTTCTCATGACCCCTGATGACGAAGCAAGGCTCGCACGCGAGTTTGTTAGGGACGGGGAAGAGGAGACAGAGGGGAGGTTGACTCGTCAGGCCCGTCCTAATGTCATGTTTGAGGCCGGCATGGCAATTGGATACGGCGAAGCTAGAACGATTCTAGTCGAGACGGGGGCGGTCAAGCCGTTTAGCGACGTTGGTGGTCGCCATGCGATTCGAATGACCGACTCTCCGGACTGGCGGCAAGACTTGGCGTCACGACTGGAGAAAGCGGGTTGCGCCGTCAACAGAAGCGGAACCGCCTGGCTGTCCGCTGGCAACTTTAATACCCGAACGCCGCAGCCGTCGCGGAACAGTCCCAGCCGATACCCACAGGATCACTGGCCGAAGAGACCGATGGGAACGGAGACCAAAAATACGAGCCGCCAGTCAGTGGTGGCGAGGAGCCCGCCGACGATGAGGCCCAGAAACGAACCCGCGATGGCTGCGACACTGTTGATCCCAAGCGCCATCCCCCGCTCCGTCGCCGGAAACGCGTCGGTCAGAATGGCCGCGGAGTTGGCCATCAAAAAGGCCCCGCCTACGCCCTGCACGATCCGAAAGCCAATGAGTTCGAGCGCCCCCGCACTGCCTGTGCTCCAGGTCAGCCACAAGAGGATCGAGCCCACGGTGAAGATCACGAAGCCGAGATTGTACATGCGGACGCGGCCGTACATGTCGCCGAGACGGCCCAACGTGACGACCAGCACGGCCGTGACCACCATGTAGCCCATCAGCATCCACAGGAGAAAGCTCGAGTTTTGGGGAAGCAACGGGTTCAGGTGGATGCCCCGGAAGATGGCCGGCAGCGAAATCAGCACGATGGACGAGTTAATCGTCGCCATCAGGATGCCGAGGGTGGTGTTGGAAAGCGCCACCCACTTGTAGCGTGGTCCCACCTGCGCCGGCACCGCCATTCGCACGCCCCACGTACGGGGTAGGATACGCCATCTCCACGAGAAGACGCCCCCGCCGAGCGGGGGCGTCTTCTCGTGAGCGGAATGCTCAGCTCCGCGGCGGCAGTGCTCCCGGTTTCAGCATCAGTGAAGGCTTCGGAGGCGGGGAGAGCGGCGGAGTGCTCTCCAAGAGCGTGAGCGCCTCGGTGATCGCGCGCTCCAGCTGTGCATCGCGCCCCGCCGCGTAGTCCTGCGGGCGGTTGTCGATGGGGATCGTGGGGTCGGTGCCGTAATTCTCCACGCCGAGGCCCACGTCGTGGAACGTGACGGCAAACTCTGGCTGCGTCACGATGCTGCCGTCCACGAGCTTGAGCTCCGGATTGATGCCGACCACGCCCCCCCAGGTGCGGTGACCCACCACGGGTCCGAGCCCCATCAGCTTGAAGGAGTGCGTGAAGATGTCGCCGTCGGAGCCGGCGTACTCGTTTGTGATCACGACGAGCGGGCCGGCGGGCGCCTGGTAGGGGTAGGCAACCGGCTGGCCGTAGCGCGGGTAGGTCCATCCGATCCGCCGGCGCGCCAGTTTCTCCAAGAACAGGGGCGACAGCTGCCCGCCGCCATTGGAGCGGACGTCGACGATGAGCGCATCCCGGCGGCCGACCTCCGAGAGATAGAGGCGGTGGAACTCCGCGAACCCCTCGGAAACCATATTCGGGATGTGGAGATACCCGACGCGGCCGTCGGTCTTTTCCCAGACCGTGTTGCGGTTATGGAGGACCCAGGCCCGGTAGCGGGGTGCCGTCTCATTGGAGAGTGTTTTTACGACGACGGTGCGAGCCTCCTCGCCGGGACGCTCGACGAGAAGAGCCACCTCGCGCCCGCGCTTGGCGAGGAGGAGTCGGTCCGGGGGGTTCGTGAGCGTCACCGCTTCCCCGTCAATGGCGCGCAGCAGATCCCCTGCTGCCACGTTTACGCCGGGAAGCCGCAGCGGCGAGTCCTCGCCGTCCACCGAGCGGTCACCGTGCACGATGTTATCCACCACAAAGGCGCCGTGCTCGACCGACCAGGTGAAGTCGGCTCCGAGGCCGCCGCGCGGCCAAGGGGGGCTTGGCGGATAGTCTCCGCCGAATTCATACGCGTGGGAGGTGCCGAGCTCGCCCTGCATCTCCCACAGCAGGTCCGAGAACTCCGCCCGGCTGCCGACACGCTCCACGAGCGGCGCATAGCGGTCGTACATGGCCTGCCAGTCGACCGACGCCATGTCGGAGGCCCAGTAGTGCTCGCGCATGAGCCGCCACGCTTCTCGGAACATCTGCGGCCACTCCAGCGTCGGATCGATTGGCAGGGTGACGCGCTGCAAGTCAATGATGCCGGTGTCCCGGCCAGGGCGGTCGCCTTTGGACTCATCCACCTTCTCGCCGGCGGCGGCGCGGCGAAGATGCCGGCGCTGACGGATGAGGGCGGTCTTGCCGTCTTCGGATATGCGGTAGTCGAGCACGCCCCGCGCGAGGGCCTCGGTCTTCCGGGTCTTCAGATCAAAGGCGACGAGCGTCCCCGGCTCTCGTCCTTCGCCCTCCGGGTCCTCGACACCAAGCGGCCGCTCCACCCAGAGCACCTTGCCCGCGATGGCCGACAGCGAATCGAGCCGCCCCGCCCCGACCGGCAGCGGGATGATCCGCTCGGCCATGCCGGGAAAATCGATCGCAAGCTTCCGGGCGGGTGCCTCAGGCGCCTCCGCGTGGTCGCTTGTGTCGCCCGCCGCGTCGGGTGTCTTCGGGGGCGGCGCCTCATCGGCCT
>JAKATP010000128.1 GCA_021818685.1 Bacillota bacterium
GCCCTCGGTCCAGTAAATGTCGAGACCGTCGGCCACCGGGCGGCCGAGAGACACACCATCGCCGACGAGAAAATCGGGGGTAATCGGCGAGGTCCAAGACCCGTAGGGCGCGATTGTTCTGGTCACGAAACCACCTCTTTCGTCAAACCTGACGCGATCATGGTTTTTGTGTTCGATCCAGGTCCGGTGAATCCCTTGATCGTGCGATCCTGTGATCTCCGTTCCGGTCCGGCAGGGATTATGGGATGCAATCCTTAACTCTTCGTGGGCGCGGCCGGTGCCCGGTATGGCAGACGGCAGGATAGACCGGTCGCGATCGCACAATGGGCAGGAGGCAGTCATGGTCATTATCGGCAGCAGCAACGCTCGGGTCGGGCTGGAGGCCGGGATGGAGCGTCTCCGCGCGGGCCAGAGCGCCGTCGACGCGGTGGAAGCGGCCATTCTCTTGGTGGAAAGCAATGCTGAAGACCACAGCGTTGGGCTTGGCGGGCTCCCCAACATGTTAGGCGAGGTGGAGCTCGACGCCAGCATCATGGATGGACACACCCTGGCTGCAGGGGCCGTGGGCGGGGTGCACGGGTTCGAACACCCCATTTCGATTGCGCGGCGGGTCATGACCGACCTGCCCCACTCCCTCCTCGTAGGACCCGGAGCGGAACGCTTTGCCCGCGAATGCGGGTTTTCGGAGGTCAATCTCCTCACCGACGAGGCGCGGCGCATCTATGAAGCCGGCATTCGCGGCGATTCGAGCGCGGAGGCGCGCTACGCGAGCAAGATTCTCAAGGTTATGGTGGCGCGTCTCGCGCTCGATCCGAACCGGGCCTCGGGCAAGGACACGGGCACCGTGAACGTCGCGGCCCTTGACCGGAACGGGCATCTCGCCGTGGGCGTGTCGACCAGTGGGTTTGCCTGGAAGTATCCGGGCCGGGTCGGCGATTCCGCCCTCATCGGGGCCGGCAATTATTGCGACGACCGCTACGGAGCCGCCGCCTGCACCGGCCGCGGGGAGATGGCGATTCGTGCCGCCACCGCCCACAGCGTGGTCATGCACCTCCGAGCCGGTCTCTCTCCGGACGATGCCGGGGCCCGGGCCATGGAAGAGCTCGACCATCTGGTGGACCCCTTCTGGAGCGCCATGAACTGCGTGGTGCTGGCGCCGGACGGTCGTCACGCCGCCTTCTCCACTGTGGCGAATACGTCTTACGTGTTCATGACCGACGCATCCGACGCCGTGGAGCAGGCCCCGCGCCAGCTCATACCGATCACGGGGTCGCGCAACCCGGCCTGAGCCCGGGCCCCGACCGAAAAGGCGGCTCCATCGGAGCCGCCTTTCGCGAAGGGGAGCTCAGCCCTACAGTCTCTCCAGCGGGATATCCCGCTTCGCCGGTGGAAAGGCGCTGTTGAGCAAGTCGACATCCTCATCGGTCAGCCGAACCCGCAGTGCCTGGGCATTATGCATCACGTGCTCCACCCGCGACGCCTTCGGGATGGTGACCATAGGTCCGGCCTCCTGGCGAAGGACCCAGGCCAGGGCCACCGCCGAGGAGCTCACATCGTGGCGGGAGGCGACACTGCCGAGGGCATCCTGACGAGCACCGTCCAGGGTCGGGTCCACGACGCCTGACAGGGGGGAATAGGCCATCAAGGTGACCCGATGGGTCTTGGCGTAGGGAATCAGCGCCACTTCAGGCTCGCGGGCCATGAGACTATAGGAGACCTGATTGGCAAAGATGCGATGGTCGGTCAGCTGCTCCGCCTCTTCCAGCAGGTCGGCGGGAAAATTGCTGACCCCGATGTAGCGGGTCAATCCACGCTCCAGGACGTCGATGAGTCCCGCCATGGATTCCTCCAGGGGATGGGTCTTGGACGGCCAGTGCAGAAGGTAGAGATCCGTGTAATCTGTGCGAAGGCGCTTCAACGACGCTTCCAGGTGCGCGAGCGTGCCGGCACGGCTGGCGTTGGCCGGCCAGATCTTGGTGGTGATGAACACATGGTCGCGCAGGCCGGCCACGGCTTCCCCCACCAGCCGTTCCGAGCCGCCGTCCGCGTACATCTCGGCGGTGTCGACGAGCATGAGCCCGAGCTCGAAGCCTTTCTTCAGGGCCGCGATCTCGTCCGCTTGAGCTTCGGCCGAAGCTCCCATCTTCCATGTGCCCTGACCAATCGGAGGTACACTTTTCCCGCTCACGGTCGTCCATCCCACGGTGTACATCCTCCTTGAGGTCAGTAAGGCTCAACGGCTAAAGACTACCACCTCGGGCGAGACCCGACGAGCAGTGGGCGGGACTCCGGGCGACCCCGGCGAATGTCCTCCAGGGAGGTGGGTCGATGCGCGCGCTCGGCGTCGATGTCTCGGTCGCGCGCGGTATGGACGCCGTGCTGCTCGACGAGGACGGACGCATCGTCGACACCGCCCGCCGAAAGACGCCCGAGGAGATCGGGGCTCTTCTTGTCCGGTGGGCGCCGGACGCGGTCGCCATCGACGCTCCGCCGGCTCCTGCCCGCGGGCCCGGGGCTTCCATGCGTGCCGGAGAGCGAGAGCTCACGCGGCTTGGCATCCATCTGTTCGCGACCCCCTCCTCGCCGAAGATTTGGAGCCGCCCTTTTTATGCGTGGATGCGGGTAGGCTTTCGGGTGTTTGCGGTGGCGGAAGCGGCCGGGTATCCGCCGTTTTTCGGCACCGGCCGCCTCTGGCACCACGCGCTCGAGGTGTTTCCGCATGCGACGGCGGTGGCCCTGGCGGGGGAGCTGCCGCCACGGGGCTCGGCCCGCACCACCTCGGCCAAGCGAGCCTTTCGGACGACATCACTCCTCCGCCAGGGCGTCGACCCCTCCCCGCTTGCGAGTCTCGATCAGGTGGATGCCGCGCTCTGCGCGCTCACCGGCCTCTGGGCGCTCCGGGGTCGGGCGGCGTTCTTTGGCGTCCCGGGGGAGGACGCGCTCGGCGTCCCGGACCCACGCGGAGACCGCCTCGCCCATCTCCGCGCTGCCGGCCCCTGACACGCTCATTTCATACGAACACGCCCAATCGCGGTCGTCCGCCCAACTGCGGCCGGCCGACGACCCCGCGGCAGGCGGCGGTAGAATGTGCCGCCGCCGCGTGTCCCTCACCCCTGACGCGTGGTCTCCGCCCGTTCCCGCTTGGACTCGGCGGCCGTCGGACGCCCACCGCCGAGCGGCACCGGACCAATCTCACTCATGTCCATCTCGAGCAGAACCGGCTCACGCAACGCCACGGCTTCCCGGATTCGGTCCGTAAACGTCTCGGCGCTCCGGGCATGAAGCGCCCGTATGCCGAAAGCCTGGGCCAGCTGTACGAAATCCGGTGCATTCAAGTCGACCCCGTGCAGGCGTCCGAACTCCCGTTCCTGCACCCGCTTTAAGATCCCGTAGGCACGGTCGTTGAAGACCACGAAGACAACGGGGATGCCGTATTGGGCTGCCGTCGCCAGGTCCCCCACATCCAGAAGGAATCCCCCGTCCCCGGCCAGCAAGACGACTGGCCGGTCCGGCGCCCCCACCTGCGCGCCAATCGCCAGGGGCAGTCCCGGTCCGATAGCCGCCGTGGTCGGATACAAAAATCCGTGCGGGTGCCGGATGGGGATGACGCGGTTGCCGAAGGCGTAGGCCGGAATGGTGGCGTCGCACACCAGGATCCCCTGGTCGGAGACGACCTCGGCCACGGCTTCCGCTATGGGCCGCCAGGGCCCGAGGCGTGCGAAGGCGCGTTCGCGGGGCTCCCGATGAAGACGCCTGACCGCCTCCGGCGTCTCCCGCTTCCCGTCCGGGAGCGCCCGTACAATGGCCTCCACGGTAAGGCGGGCATCCGCGGCCACGTAGAGATCCGCCCGATAATTGCGGTCCCGGGCGGTGCGGTCGAGGTTGATATGAATCAGCTTACGCGGCGGCTTTATCGCCCACTCGGCGGTGGCGTCGTAGCGAAACCGGGTTCCCACCCCGATCCAGAGATCGGCGTCTTCCAGGTACTCACGGACCTCAGCGTCGGTGGTGAATGCCCCGGCCGCGTGCGGGTGCCCTTCGTCAACGGCGCCGCGGCCATTGGTCGACGTGACGATGAGGGCCCCGATCCGCTCGGACAGCGCCTGGAGCGCGGGGCCGGCGCCGGTGCGAACGGCTCCGCCCCCGGCCCAGATGACGATGGAACGGCTGTCCCCGATAAGTCGCGCGGCGGAGGCAACCTCCTGCTCCGTCGGCGCTTCCCGGTCCGGCCATGGCCTCGGAAGCATCTCGACCGCGTCACGCTGATATTGCAGATCGATAGGGATTTCCACCGCCACCGGCCCCGGCCGCCCCCGCACGGTCAGGTGGGCGGCCCGCGTCAGCACGTCCGGTATGTCCCCCACCCGCTCGACGCGGAAGACCCGTTTGACGACGGCCCCCAGAAACTCAGGCTGGTGGTCCACCTCGTGCAGCTGGCCCTTGCCCCGATCGAGCCACTCGGTGCCGATCTGGCCCGTGATGGTAAGGAGGGGCGAGCCTGCATGGTAGGCCTCCCACAGGCCCGTGACCGAGTTGGCCGCGCCGGGCCCGGTGCTGGTCAACGCCACGGCCACCCGGCCCGTTGCTCTATAAAAACCGTCGGCCATATGCGCCGCGCCCTGCTCGTGCCGCACCACGACCAGACGCGGGGCCGCAAGGCCGGCGAGGGCGTCGACGATCGGCAGGTTGTGGACGCTCGGAATGCCGAACACGGTGTCAATCGACAGCGCTTTGAGGGTGGCGACGACGGCCTCGCCGCCGGTCATCTGAGGCATGATGCCGCTCCTTCAGCCGTTAGTCGAGGGTGATCTTGGTGAGCCAGGACGCATACTTGGCCTCCTCGCCGCGCACCACCCGCTCGAACACCTGCATGAGCTTCCGGGTGATGGGACCCGGCGCGCCGCCCGGCACCTCAAAGCCATCGATAGACCGAATGGGGCCAATCTCGTGCATGGTGCCGGCAAAGAACATTTCCTCGGCGAAATAGGTTTCCGTGCGGTCGATTTCCCGCTCCACCACCTTCACCCCGACTTCGGCCTGCAAGAGCTCGATGACGGAAGCGCGGGTGATCGACTCGAGAATGCCGGCCGTCGTCGGCGGGGTCACCACGACCCCGTCCCGGACCATGAAGAAACATTCCCCGCCACCCTCGGTGACCTTACCCTGGGTGTTCAAAAAAACGCCGCTGTCGTACCCGCCCCGCCGCGCCTCCGACTGCGCGAACCGGGAATTGAGGTAATTGGCCACGGCCTTGATGCGAGGTGGCATGATGTTGTCGTTGATGCGGGTCCAGGAGCTCACCGCCACCGCCTCCGGCTTCGGATCCGGAAACTTGGACGGCACCACCCGGGTGGTGATGTAAATGTCCGCCGGCTGGGCGTCCATCGCAGTCACGCCGCGATTTCCACTCATCCCGTAGGCGAGCGGCATGACGTAGAGATCGTCAATGACCCCATTGGCCTCGATAAGCCCCCGAGTCGCCTCCGTCAATTCCTCGACACTCCAGCGCGAGAATAGATGCATGAAGCGCATCGAACGCCACAGGCGGGCCAGGTGCGCATCGTAGCGGAACAGGTAGGTGGCCCGGCCGTCGCGGGCCTTGTAGGCCCGCACCCCCTCAAACACGGCGGTCAGGGCGGGCCAGCCGATGCCGGTGACATGCACCTTCGCATCGTCCCAGAGCACCCGCTCTCCTGACCACCACAAATATGTCATGTTTGCCCGCGGCTCCGTCACTGCCCACCATCCCTTTCTATACGGTCCCGGGATGCCCGGAGCCGTCCTCCTGTGCGTCGAAACTCATGCACGCCCGAAGCCGGACATGAGCCGCCGATCCCTTACCCGCCCCCGACCTCTCCCACGACCACCGACAAGCCCCGAAATCACCTGGAGACGGACGTGGGGGCCGCCACTTTGGCCATTGTACCGGATATCAGGGGCACTTCTGCCCCCATGACCGCGTAAGACGTCTTCTCGTCCGATTCGCGCCAGGGATCGCCCAGGGAGGTCGCGAATCGTCCCGAGAGGCCCAGGGACGAGGAGGAAAGGCATGACCATGATGACGACGCCGGTGGTCCATCCCGGCGGGCGGGTGGACTGGATGGATATCGCGCGGCCGGTGCCGGCCCCCGGGGAGGTGCTGGTGCGCATGGAAGCGGCCGCCGTGTGCGGGAGTGATTTGCATGCCATCTTCGCCAGCGACCGGCGCGAACCCTTCGGACCGGGAGGCCCCGGCCATGAGGGGGTGGGCCGGGTGGTGGAATCCCACTCGACCCGCTTCGAGGAAGGGATGCGGGTGCTCACGGTCCCGCATCCGGCTCAGGGTCAGTGCTTTGCGGCCTATCAGGTGGTGCCAGAGGCGTATTTAGTGCCCGTCCCCGAGACCCTCCCTCCGCACACGGCCGTGCTGGCCCAGCAGCTGGGAACGGTCATCTTCGCGCTGAAGAAATTCTGGCGCGGGCCGGCCGGTCGCACGGCGGCCGTCATCGGTGCGGGACCGGCAGGACTCGCCTTCGTCGGGGCCATCGCCCGGCTCGGCTTTGAGTGGGTGGCGACCGTCGAGCCGCGTCCGTTTCGCCGCGAGGCGGCCCGGAGCATGGGCGCCGCCCTGTCCTTGGGTGCCGAGCCGGCATTGACCGTGGAGAAGCTCGTGGAGGCGACGGACGGGCGGGGAGCGGACCTCGTCGTCGAAGCCTCGGGACAGGATAGCGGACGGATCTTGGCCGCGGAGCTCCTGGCTCAGGACGGCCGCATCGGATTCTTCGGCCTCCCCGCCGGCCCGCATCCGGTGCCCCTTCCGTTTGCCGTGCTGTTTTCGAAGCGAGCGGAGCTCGCCACCTCCGTCGGCGCCCAGTTCGAGCCCGGTCTGGTCTCCTTCCGTCAGGCCTTGACATGGATTGCCCAGGCGCCGGAATACTGGGGTCAGCTCGTCACCCACCGCCTGCCGCTCGCCGCACTCGAAGGGGCATTGTCGCTGGCGGCAAATCCGGAGGGCCCCATCCTGAAAGTCGTCCTCGAGATATCCGCCTGACGGGATCACCGTGTGCGCCGGGGACGTTTGATTCCTCCGCGCCCGGCGCGATCGCCCCGGGTGCGGGCGTCTCCCGATTCTTTGACAGCGGACGCCTTGCGGATCCCGCCCCCCGTCGTCGAAATCGTAGGGCCCCTCGGCATCGGGAGTGTCTTCGCGCGGGTGCGCAGACCGGACGGAGGCCGACGCGCAGAAGGACCACGTGTCGCCGGGTCCACTCGCCGTCATGGCTCACCCCGGACCGCTACCGTCTCCGTCCCCGACGCCCGTCGGAACGAGACCGGGGAGGGAGCCGTGCGGGGCTCGGCGAGCCGTCGACGACGTCCGCCCCTGGTCGTGAGGAGCTTCGTGGCGCGGCCGCGAAGCTCTCGCGGCCGCCTTAGGGCCGGACTGCCGGCGTGTGGATCCGCTATGGCCCCCAATATCGGGACGGCGCCGTAAGACCGCGTAACCTTGGCTCGGAGAGGGCCATGCGGTGCCCGCGGTCCGGTGGCTCCGCGAGCGGAACGTCATGGCGGAGGAGGCGCCCCCGACGGTCCGCCCTGGACTTGGCACCCTGCCGCCTGTGCCTTCTTTCATCAACGACGCCTGGGCGCATGGCAGCCACACCGAGGCAGGAGTGGACGACCTGGTTCCCGGGTGGGGAGCCTGTGACCTATTGGCAGGGGGAAGGGACGCCCCTTGCGGGCCCGTCCGCCTCATGCTATGAGACGGGCATGATCAGGAACCCGGCCTACCTCCGCCGTGCCGCAAGACCCGGGCGACCAAATGCGCCGGCGCACGGCCGGCGGCGCCCATGAGTACCCGTACCGCCTTCGAGTATGCCTTCATGGTCTTCATCTTCGGTTTTGCCTGGGTCGCTCTGAAGGAGGGGCTCTCCTACTGGCCGCCCTTTTTGTACTCGGCTCTGGTAATG
>JAKATP010000129.1 GCA_021818685.1 Bacillota bacterium
CCAACCCCTCGTAGGATTGCGCAACGGGCCCTGAGCCCAGGGGACGACACCCTCGCGCTGCTCCGCGCCTGCCGGGGCCGTCGGTCATCGCGACCAGGATACGCGCCCCCTTGCCGTGTGCGCCTCCGGTTCGCTCTATGTGTCCGGGAGGCCGTCACGGGGCCCGAGAGACGGCTTCTCCCGGCCCCGCTGCGCTCTGTCAAAGTACTCCTGACGACAGACCCAGGCCAAGCTACGGGTGGACCGGTATCGAGCCACGCATGGCGCGAATCGGCTCGGCGCCGGGACAGCCCCCGGTCGGAGACGCCGAAGGCGGTTTTCCCCTCCTCTGATCAAATTCGAACGTAAAGCTCCGGCGTTGGGGCGACGTTCAATCAGCGCCGTGGCGGCTAGGACCGCGAGCGGATGCTGAGCCAGCTCGCCGTCGCCCTTGCGGACGACGACATTCCCGGGTGCGCGACATCGCCTTGGTGAGTGGCCAGCCCACGGCCTTCGGGCGGGTCGCCTCCGTCGTCACCACTTGGTGCACGCTGGAGACGTTGGACACGGCCGCGTTGGACGCGGTCGCGTCACCGCGAGCGACGGGCGCCGGCATAGCGCCTGGGTCGCCGGGGCTCGGGTTCGCGCCTTCCGCCCCCGGGGGCGCCGGTAAGGATCCGGATTCTCCCCGCTTGCGGCTGCAATATTTCTTCCACCGAGAACCGCGCCGTAACGCGGGGACCGATGGTCGCGAGCCGTTCGGGTCAAACGATCGTATGCGGGCTCTTCCCCCCTTGCTAAAACCGACGTGACAGCCCTAGCGGCCGACCGCATAAGGGGTGACGACTTGTACGTTGCCGTTCTTCGGGAGCCCAGTCCCGAAGCCCGGGTCGCTATGGTGCCAGACAGTATCCGGCAGATCTGCGGCCAGGGCCATCGGGGGGCATCGGGAAAACCTACCGGCCGCCAGGCCCAGTTTCCGGATGCCCGCGACGAAGAAGCGGGAGCCGAACCAAAGTGGGCTTGTACCCGGCTCCTGGCGTGGGCCGGTGCTCTGGCCGCGATTTGGCTGACAGCACCTGCAGACTGGCGGGTTCTTCGCGCGGGCCGTGTCTTGGTCGCCATACGGGCGCTCCTCAAGAAGCCGTTATTAATGCCACACCTGGTCGATCAGGGCCTTCCCGTCTTCCGTCTCGACGCTCCGCCCCGCAACTCGCGCGCGCAGAACGTGGACGTCCTGGGGGCCAGGAGCACCGTGAGCGGAGGTCGCTCAGCCTGTGTACGCGCGGAGCGGACCTATCGCTTCCTGGCGATGCTGATGACGCCGGCGGGCACGATGGCACCGGCCCGCATGCTGGTCCCGGGCGCCGGCGCCGCCGGGCTCCTGGCCGCCGCTACGGGTCACCGGCCGGACGCGGTGGCGCAGGTAGTTGGCGCGCGTCCCGTGGTCAAGAGGCAGGCAAAGAGCCGCGGGGCCTCCTGTCTCACCGTGTCGGACGTGATGGCGGAAGACACCGGCGGGTATGCCCGCGCGGCCGGTGCCGAGGAAGAGACCCGCCATCCGCAATTTCTGGACGGGGTCAGGCAGACCGCCGACGTCGTGATCCTGGATCGGGCCTCCGAATCCAGCGGCAACGGCGTGCTGACGGTACCGGGATCGGTCGTGGAGTGTCATGGCGGCGTGCCGGACGGCTTCCTGTTCGACGGCTTCGGCCGGGCGGCCCGAAGCCCTGGCGCCGGGGTCGAAGGCCGTGTGCCAGGCCCGATCAACGTGCCGCTGCGATTTGGCGACGCCCGCGCTTGGGTGGTGGCACTGGGATACGAATTGCGCGCGGCCGCGTAGCACTAAGGGGATGTGAAAGATGCGCACCGAGCCGATTGCTCCGAGTCTCCGCGTGGGGCGAGGCCGGCCCGACCCCTTGGAACTCATCCGGGGACTGGAGCCGAAAGCGGCGTTGGCCGCCGAATTGAAGCCCGCACTGTCGGACCGCGACGCGCTGGCGGAAGCGTATCGCTGCCTGGAGTGCGGCACGCCGGAGGTGCCCGCGCCCTGCCAGGTCGCCTGCCCGGCGGAAGTGGACGTGGCAGGCTTCGTGGGACGCATCGCGCGCGGCGATGCGGGCGGCGCCGCGCGCCTCATCCTGTCCTCCAATCCGGTGGGCGGAAGCTGCGCCCGCGTCTGCCCGACGGAGCTCTTGTGCGAAGGGGCGTGCGTCCTCAACACGGCCCGCGATCGGCCGGTCGACATCGGGCGTTTGCAGCGGTATGCGATGGATGCCGCGTTTGCCGACCCGGCGAGCCTGGTGGTGGATCTCCCGGTGAAAAACGGCCTGCGGGTGGCTGTTATCGGGGCGGGACCGGCGGGGCTGGCGACAGCCGCCTTTTTGGAGGGCGCGGGATTCATCGTCACCATTTTCGACGACCGTCCAAAGGCCGGGGGCCTTGTCCGGTACGCCATCGCGCCCTACCGGCTGTGGGATGAGCCGCTGCCGGAGGAGCAAAGCTGGCTCGCCGGTCTCGGGGTGGAGTTCCGCCTCGAGCACCCCATTCAAAGCCCCGTGGACCTTCGCGAACTGGAGGCCGAGTATGACGCGGTGGTGCTGGCGGTAGGGCTCGGACCGGACGTGCGGACCCAGTACCCGGGGGGTGAACTTCCCGGTATCTACGAGTCGCTGCCGTTTATCGAGGCGGTCAAGACCGACCGGCCGCCGGCGATGGGGCGGCGGGTCGCGGTGATTGGCGGCGGCAACACCGCCATCGATGTCGCCCGGGAAGCGCTGCGTCTGGGGGCGGCTGAGGTGACGCTGGTCTACCGGCGCACGGAGGCCGAGATGCCGGCCTACCCGGAAGAAGTGGCCGGCGCACGCCGCGAAGGCATTCGGTTTCAGTTCCTGGCCAGCCCCGTCGCGTTTCGCGGATCCTCGCACGTCGAGGCGGTGGTGGCCCAGGTCATGCGCCTCGGCGAGCCGGACGCGACCGGCCGCCGCCGTCCCGAGCCCGTGCCGGGCGAGACCGTCGAGATCTTGGCGGACTCGGTGGTGATGGCCATTGGGCAGGAGCCGCGGCTCACCTTCTTGCGGATGATTCCGGGTCTCGAGATAGACCGGGGCCGCATTGTGGCAGATCCGAAGACCGGGGCCACCGGCAATCCTCGCTACTTTGCCGCCGGCGACGCCGTGAATGGTGGCGACACGGTGGTGGCGGCGGTGCATCTCGGCAAGGTCGCCGCACATGGGGTGCGACAAGCGCTGTTGGGCGGTGACGCCCCATGAGTGCTGCGAGCGCCCCGCTTGATCACACGGGCGCTCCTGTCGTCTACACGGCCGGAGCGTCGCGGCTTACCGTTCGGCGCGCCTTCTGCAAGGGATGCGATCTCTGTGTGGACGCCTGCCCGGCGGGCATCTTGGTCCTCGACGCGGAGGACCGCGTGATGGTCACGGACATCGCGCGCTGCACATTCTGCGGGCTGTGCGCGGGGCGCTGTCCCGATTTCGTATTCGTGTTGCAAGAGGCGCCGGGTACGCGCATGGGCGCCCTCCCGTTCCGCCTGGACGGGAGGGATGCCTGATGGCGCTCCGCATGACGATGGGCAACGAGGCGGCCGCGATGGGCGCGCTGGCCGCGGGCTGTGACTTCTTCGCCGGCTATCCCATCACACCGGCGACCGAAATCCTGGAGGAGATGGGCCGGCGGCTTCCCGCGCGAGGCGGGGTGTTCCTGCAAATGGAGGACGAGCTGGCCGCGATGGCGGCTGTCATCGGCGCGGCTTGGGGCGGTGCGCGCGCCATGACGGCGACGTCCGGACCCGGCTTCTCGCTCATGCAGGAGCACATCGGTTATGCGGCCCTCACCCAGACACCCTGTGTCGTGGTGGACGCCCAACGCGGCGGCCCCTCGACCGGCCTTCCCACGCTGCCCGCGCAGGGCGATGTCATGCAGGCGCGGTTCGGGGCCCACGGGGACCGGCCCGCCATCGTGCTGACCGCCTCTTCGGTGTGGGAGGCGTACGCCGCCACCCGTCAGGCGTTCGCGTTGGCCGAGCGGCACCGGACGCCGGTGGTGGTGCTGTTGGACGCGGTCATCGCCCATATGCGGGAACCGGTAGAGATTTTCGACCTGCCACCGCCGGGCAGGGCCCCGTGGCCCGGATCCCGCACGACCAAGCCGCCATTCGGCCGCCATCCCTTTGCCCCCTTCGGTGGGGGCCGCGATCCCATTGTCGTGACCGGGCTCTCGCACGGCGAGGACGGACTGCCGACCACCGGCAGCGGTCAGGCGGCCGAACGCATTCTAAAGGACTCGATCACGGCCATCGCGCACGACCCCGAGCTGGCCTCGGGTGTAGAGGGCTTCTATTTGGATGACGCGCGCTGGGCGGTGGTGGCCTACGGCATCACTGCCCGCGCCGCGCAGGCGGCGGTCGAGTCCCTGCGCGCGGCGGGAGTTCCGGTGGGCCTCTTGAAGCTTCACGTCTTGTGGCCGCTCCCGGAGGCGGCGCTCATCCATCTGGCCGACAGGGTGGACGGGATACTGGTGGCTGAGCTCAATCTCGGCCAGTTGGTCATGCCGATCCGCGCGGCGGTCGCGGGGCGCACGCCGGTAGAGTTTGTGGGTCGCGCCGATGGCCTCCTCCTCGCGCCGGAGGAGATTGGCGCCCGGCTTCGTACAGGGAGCGGTTCCGTGGTCACCGAGCAAGGGGGACGCCGCGATGCCTAAGATGGGTCAGAGTGTGGACCGGTTCTTGCGGCGGGAAATGCTGCCGACGGTGTGGTGCCCGGGCTGCGGAAACGGCAGCATTGCCCAGGCCCTGGCGATGGCGCTCGACCGGCTGGGCACCGAGCCGAAGGACGTCGCCGTCGTGGGCGGCATCGGCTGCAGTGGCCGGACCCCCTTTTATATGGCCACCAATGCGCTCCATACCACCCATGGGCGGGCGCTCGCGTTTGCCACCGGGCTCAAACTGGCCCAGCCGGACCTCACCGTGGTGGTGACATCGGGAGACGGCGACAGCTTGGCCATCGGCGGGAACCACTTCATTCAGGCGGCCCGCCGCAACCTCGATATCACGCTGCTTTTGTACAACAACGCCATCTACGGGATGACGGGCGGGCAGGCCGCGCCCACCACTCCTGTGGGCGCCCACACCACCACGTCACCGGCGACGGGCAGCGTGGAGAACGCATTTGACGCCGTGGAGCTCGCGATGGCGGCGGGGGCCACCTTCGTCGCGCGCACCACTACGTTTGACATGCAGGAGATGCCGGTCTTCATCGAGCGGGCGCTTCGGCATCACGGATTCTCCCTGGTGGAGATCATTACCCAGTGCCCCACGTACTACGGCCGCCTGAACCACATCGGGGAGGCTCCCGCCATGCTGCTATGGGAACGCGACATGACCGACGCGCAGGCCGGCCAGCACGGGGGCTGGAACACCGGCATCTTTCGTGAGGAGTCCCGTCCGGAGTACGGGGACCAGCTTCGCCGCCGTCAAAGCGGCGGGGGGGCGTGATGGGCGCGGGCCCTGTCCGGCTCACCCGCATCCGGCTCACCGGACGCGGCGGGCAGGGCATCATGCTGGCCGGCGCCATCCTGGCCGACGCGGCGATGCGCGACGGCCGCCACGTCACCGAGACCCAGGAATATGGACCCGAGGCACGGCTGGGCGCCACCAAGGCCGAGGTCATCCTCTCCGATGCCCCGATCGCGTTTCCCGAAGTGGGACAGGCCGACATCTTAGTCTGCCTGTCCCGTGACGGCTTCCTCAAGTATGGGGGTCGGATTGTGCCCGGCGGCCTTCGCCTGGTGGAGGAGACGTCCGTTTCCGAAGAGGCTTTGGATCGAGACCTGTGCCGTTTCCCCTGGCGGGAGCGCGCGCGGCACCTCGGCCTGGAGCTCACCATGAACGTGATGGCGATTGGCACCTTGCAGGCCGTGACGGGCGTGGTGAGCGAGGAGAGCCTGGAGGCGGTCATTCGCGAGCGGGTGAAAGCCGCCTATGTCGAGGCCAACCTCACCGCCCTGCGGGAGGGCGAGCGGCTCGGAAGCGGGGTCCGTGCGCCCGTCGTATCCCCTGAGGGCAAGAGAAGGGAGGGGAGCCGTCATGGGTTCAATGACCTCCAATGACCGCCAATGACCTCCATGGTTGAGATTCGCTGGCACGGGCGGGGTGGGCAGGGGGCCAAGACCGCGTCCAAGCTGTTGGCATTGGCGCAGATGGCGGGTGGGCTCTGGGTGCAGGCGTTCCCGGAGTACGGTCCCGAGCGGAGCGGGGCGCCGATGGTCGCCTATAACCGCGCCGACACGGCTGTCATCCGCCGTCACGACCAGGTGCGGCACCCCGTGCTGGTAGTCGTGCTCGACGCGTCGCTCTGGAACGAGGTGAATCCCCTGGCGGGGCTCCCGCCGGGAGGCCGGGTGCTCGTGAACACGGCGGCGGCGCTCAGTGGTGCCCGCGATGCCGCCCGCGTCACCGCCGTGCCCGGCGACCGGCTCGCGCAAGCGGCCGGGACCCGGTTTGCGAACGTCGTGATGGTGGGTGCGGCGCTGGCCGCCCTGGGGCAGGGCGATGAGGAGGCGCTGGCCCAGGCCGTGCAGTCGCTGTTTGCCCGCATGGGCGAGACGACGGTGCTGTCCAACGCGCGAGCCGCCCGGGCCGGCTATCGCTTTGTGCGGGCGAAGGAGGCGGCGTCGTGAGTGAACCCATGCTGTATCCGGATCGGCCCGGCGGGCGCGTGGTGCCGGACCCGCTTTACCGACCGGGCACCGGATCGTGGCGTACCGGGTGGTATCCGGTGCTGGACGCGAGCCGGTGCGTCGATTGCCTCCTTTGCTGGATCTACTGCCCGGACCTTGCCATCACCACCGACCAGGCGCGGGTGTCGGGTATAGATCTTAACCTGTGCAAGGGCTGCGAGATCTGCGTGGCCGCGTGTCCCGAAGAGGCGCTCGTGATGGTGGAGGAGACGGGGGCTCATGCCGATGGCATCGCGATCAGAACCTAGAGCGGCCCGACACGGGCCGGACCCGCACGCCGTCCTGTTGACGGGCGCGGAGGCGGTGGCGGAAGCCATGCGGCAGATTGCCCCCGACGTGATGGCCGTCTATCCCATCACCCCGCAGACGCCCATCATCGAGACGTTCAGCGAGTTTGTGGCGTCCGGCCGGGTGTCCACCGAACTCCTGCTCATGGAGTCGGAGCATTCGGCGCTGAGCGCCGTCGTCGGGAGTGCGCTGTCCGGCGCGCGGACGGTGACGGCCACCGCTTCCCAGGGGCTGGCCTACATGGTGGAGGTCCTGTACATCGCGGCGGCCCTAAGAGCGCCGTTCGTCATGGCGGTGGGCATGCGGGCCCTCTCCGGCCCCATCAACATTCATGCCGACCACTCCGACATGATGCTGGCCCGCGACACCGGTGCCGTCATGCTGGTGGCCGAGTCGGCCGAGGAGGCCTACGACCTCATCATCGTGGGAACCCGGGTGGCCGAGGATCCCGCTGTGATGCTGCCCGTACTGGTGGGCCAGGACGGCTTTACCACCACGCATTCCGCGGAGCCGGTGCATATCTGGGACGACGCGGTGGTGCAGGGATTCGTCGGGCGGTTTGAGGTGCCGTTTCCGCTTCTCGACACGCGGCACCCGACGACCCAAGGCGCATTTGCCATGCCCGACAGCTACTTCGGGCATAAGCTCCGCGTGGATGCGGCCGTCCGCCAGGCAGGGGAGCGCCTCGTCGCCGTCGCGCGCGAATATGCGTCCCTGACCGACCGGGACCTGTCCCCGCTGGAAGCGTACCGGACCGATGACGCCGAGGTGGTCCTGGTCTCCATGGGCTCCGCGTCGGGCACCTTGAAGGAAGCGGTGGACGCCCTGCGCCGGTCGGGTCGGCGGGTCGGGCTCGTGAAACTGAGGATGT
>JAKATP010000130.1 GCA_021818685.1 Bacillota bacterium
CCGCTGCCACCGCCGACGGGCACCACGATCGCATCCAGATCGGGAAGCGCCTCCATGGCTTCGAGGTAGAGTGTCCCGACCCCGGCGATGAGCAGGGGCTCATTCATGGAATGCACATAGCGGCCCCCGGCGGACAGGGCTTCCGCCTCGCAGGCTTCCCGCGCCTCGTCAAAGTCGGCCCCCTGCAGGATCACGCGGGCGCCCAGCGCTTGCATCGATTCCACCTTCAGCGGATTGGCTTCGGCGGGGGCGTAGATGACGGCGGGGAGGCCAAAAACGTGCGCAGCATAGGCGACCGACTGCCCGTGGTTGCCGGTGGACGCGGCGTACACCGTCCGGCCGGCGAGCGCCTGGCGCTCCTCCGCCAGGAGATTGATGCCGCCCCGCACTTTGAAGGCGCCGATGGGCTGCAGATTTTCGAGCTTCAGAGAAAGCGGGAGACCGAGTCGACGCTCAAGCGCCGGCGGCGCGATGGTCGGGGTGGGGTTCAGGTAGGGTGCGATGCGGCGGCGGGCCAAAAACACATCATGCAGGCCGGGAATCGGACCATCCCACATCGTTTGCTCCTGTCTACCCTGACTGCTCCGCAGCGTCGGGCCTTGACCGTCACTCCAGCGGACTCGCTTCGCGTCTCATCATTTCGTAGGCTAACACACGACGACGGCGGGGACGC
Organism: Bacillota bacterium; assembly: GCA_021818685.1. Lineage (GTDB taxonomy): Bacteria > Bacillota > Sulfobacillia > Sulfobacillales > JAIMBI01 > JAKATP01. Next base: position 674 of record JAKATP010000130.1, read on the forward strand.
AGCGGTCCGCGCCGTCCCAGTCGGGAAAAGGGGTGTCGGGTGGGTCCTTGACTCCGCTAGAGTGAAAGAGGGGGACAATTTTGGACGCCGATCTGGTGAGGTGGCGGCGGGCCTTGCATGAGATGCCCGAGCCGGGGTTTGCCGAGCTGGAAACATCCGCCTATGTGCGAGAAGTGCTGGAGGGATGGGGCCTTCGTGTTCAGACGCGGGCCAAGACCGGGCTCGTGGCCGAGATTGCCGGGCAGGGGTCCGGGCCGGTCATCGCCCTCCGGGCAGACATGGACGGGCTTCCGCTGACCGAAGAGTCGGGCGAGCCGTTTGCGTCCCGCCATCCCGGCATGATGCACGCCTGCGGTCACGACGTCCACATGGCGGTCCTGTTGGGGGCGGCCCGGGAGCTTCTCCGCCAGGCGGACTTCCCGGGGCGGATCCGGCTTCTCTTCCAACCCTCCGAGGAAGGACCGGAGAGCGGCGCTCGGGCGCTTATTGATGAGGGCGCTCTTCAGGGGGTCGACGGCATCCTCGGCCTGCACGTGTGGTCGCATGAGCCGGCCGGCACGGTCGCGATGCGCGACGGCGCCATGATGGCGAGCGCCGATACCTTTGACATCATGGTGGAGGGCCGGGGCGGCCACGGTTCCGAGCCCCATACCGCTCGGGACGCTATCCTGATCGCAAGCCAGATCGTGGTGAATCTGCAGCAGATCACAAGCCGGCGGCTCACCCCGCTCGAGCCGTGTGTGGTGTCTGTGGGCCGGATCGAGGCGGGCTCTGCCTCCAACATCATCGCGGAGTCGGCGCGGCTGTCCGGGACGGTGCGCACGTTCTCAGCCGCCGCCCAGGAGACGGTGGAGCGGGAGATGATTCGCATCGCGGCGGCGACGGCCGCCATGCAGCGTGCCCGGGCCGATGTGCATTATCATCGCGGAGTGCCCGCCGTCATTAACGATCGGCCTGTGATTGAGGCCTGGCGCGCGGCGCTGGCAGGGATCGTGAAGACCTCCGAGCCCCTGCCCGCGATGGCCAGCGAAGACTACTCCCTGTATCTGAATCAAGTGCCGGGTGCCTTTGTGTTTCTAGGGGGGAAGCCCGAAGGCGAGGTGTTTCCGCACCATTCGCCCCACTTCCGGATCAGCGAAGAGTGTCTGCCGGTGGGAGTGGAGACCCTGGTGCGGGGGGCGCGGGCCCTGCTCACCCATCCCGAGGTGCTGCGTCGCGCACGCTGACGCTTTTAGGGTTTGGCGGCCGCCTCGGCGGTGCCGCCGACCTGGACCGGCTCACCGTGGGCGGGCAGGATCCAGCCGGAGTACCCGGATAAGAGGCGCGTGGCCGTCTCGCGCATCAGCTCCGGGTTCCACGCCAGCACGGCGGGCGATGGGCCCGCTCGGCCGTGGTGGGTGACCAGGGCGTCACCCACCAGGAGGAATCCGGGGCCCCGGAAGGCGAGGTGCCCCGGGGTGTGGCCCGGACTCCGCACGGCTGTCAGCAGGCCGATGCGGTCGCCGTCCCGAAGCGGGGCCCAGTGGGCGGGCGGCGGGGCCTTGGTGACGGCCGCGATAAGACGTTTTAAACCCGGACGTGGGCGCTCGCGGAGGATGTAGGGGGCGTCGTCGGCGGGAAGCCAGATGCGGGCGGGGATGCGCTCTTCGAGGGCCTTCAAGCTCCCCACATGATCGACATCGTAGTGGGTGATGACGATATCGGAGAGGCGCCGCACAGCATCTTCGAGCTCTGACAGCAGGGCCTGCGCCCGGCCGGGGAAGCCCGTATCACAAAGCACGGTGCGTCCGCCGCCGTCAATCAGGTAAGCGTAGCTGCCCCGGGTCGCCTCGAGAAGGTGGACCTGGACGGCATCGGTGTCCACGATGACACGCATGCGGCGGCTTCCTTTCCAATGCGATCCAATCCGATCCAATGCAATCCAATCCGATCCAATCCGGCCCGCTCTCCAGCCTGATCTCCCGGCTCGATGACTCACGCCGAACGGCACAACGCCACCGTAGCAGAAGTGCCCGCGTATGGGGATCCTGTGCGCCCGTGCATGGTCGGCCTCATGCGCGATGACGGCATCGGCACTGAAAGCAGGGGGTCAGGCCCCTGCGCGCCCGCCGTCCGGGAAGAGACGACACGTCCGGAGGTCGCGGGCTCTCGGGCGAGACGTCGCGGGATAAAACCGGGAGTGCGTGGCCCAGGCCATCACCGAGCGTCCCCTGGGCGGAGCTTGTGATGGAGCGAGGCCTCCGAAGGCCGCACCGGGGCTTGAACCAGGGGGCTGGCGGGGCCTTGGTCCGCGCGCACCAAGAGGGCACCCGCACCCCGATCCCTCGTTAAAACCCCCGCCTTCCGGCACCCGGCAGGAATTCGTGCCGGCCGGTGTGGAACGGGAATCGGGGGAGGCAGGATCCTGGAGAGCTTTGTCGCTTTCGACCTCGGGACCACCCACCTGAAATGGCGGGCTGTCGATGCCGCGTCGGGAAGCACCGTGAGCAGCGGGGAGATGGAAGTCCCCGGGCGTGAAGAGGGGGATGTGGCCGAACAGGATCCGGCTTTCATTGCGGACGCCGTGGAATCGTGCACGGGGAAGCTCCAGCGCCAATATGGCGTGCGGCGCCTGGCATTCTCCGCCGCCATGCACAGTCTCGTCGCGGTATCGGCGGAGGGCACACCTCTTTCCGGCAGCTGGACCTTCATGGACCGCCGCGCGGCGCGCACGGCCGCCGCACTGTTGGAGACGCCTCTTGGGGGGCGTCTTTATGATCTTACCGGGGTGCCGGTCGAAGCCTTCTCGCCGCTCGCCAAGTGGTGCCGGCTGCAGCCGGAACTTCCCCCGGGAGCGCGACCGGTGGCCTTAAAGGATTTGGTGGTGCAGCGCCTGACGGGCGAGTGGGTGACGGATTACGGGACGGCCGCCGCGAGTGGATTTCTGGGGCGCGATGGCCGCTGGCTGGCGGAGGCTTTGGAGATCTGCGGCCTCGGTGCGCATGAGCTTCCCCGTGTCGTGGACATGGCCGCCGTCGCCCCGAGCCGCGATGGCACCCTCCAGGTCGTGGTGGGCGGGACCGACGCGGCCCTTCAGCATCTTTCGCTCGGCGTCGAAACGGATGGCCCGATCGCGGCCTTGTCGCTGGGCACCAGCGGGGCAGTGCGGACCACGCGCACGAGCCCGGCCCCCGACGGGCGACTCTTTTCGTATCTGTTGGGACCGGGCCGGGGCTATCTGGTGGGGGGCGCTTTTTCCAATATGGGAAATCTGCTGGCGTGGCTCGGAAGCTTCACGGGCGCCGGAGTCGAGGCGGCCGTGAGTGAGGGCCTCATCGCGCTGGCCGAGGGTCGGAAACCGCCGCTCGTCGTTCCGTACTGGTACGGGGAGCGCACGCCCTGGTGGCGCTCGGACCTGTCCGGCGCCCTCCTCGGTCTCAGGCCGGAGCATGAGCCGCGGGACATCTATGCGGGAGCCCTCCTGTCGATGGCGGCGGCCCTTCGGCATGGTCTTGACCTATTGGAGGGGTCGGGTGTGCAGTTCACCGAACTGCGGGGCGCATCCGGCCTCCTGCACTTGCCCGGGCTGGGACCCTGGCTTTGTGATGCCCTCGGCCTTCCCTTGACCGTATGGGGGCGGCAGGACGCATCCCTGGCGGGGGCGCTGGAGATGGCCGGGGCGGCGCATGCGCGAAGGCCCGAAGATGCTGTGAGCTTCCACCCGCGCAACCCCTCGGCGGTAGAGGCGGTACGGGATTATTTTGGGCGCACCGCAGCGGCGATTTCGGCCGGGATCGCGCATGTGTGAGACGCGTCTCGAAAACCCGGAGGAGACAGGAGGCGGCCGATGCGAGTCGTGATTGACACCGATACGGCGGGGGACGACGTGGTCGCGCTGATGATGGCGCTCCTCACGCCCGACGTGGATGTGCTCGGCATCACCATCAACTGCGGCAACGTGGACTTCGATCAACAGGTGGCCAATGCCTTGAAGACGCTGGAGGTGACGGGGCATGCGGGGATGGTGCCCGTCTATCGGGGCGCACGGCGCCCCCTCATTCGACCCTGGGTCGGCGCCGAGTACGTCCACGGTCAGGATGGCATGGGCGATTCGTTTCTTCCGCCGGCCGTCGGACGTCCGGAGGCCGGCCATGCGGTAGACTTCCTGCTGCAGGCCTCAAGACAGTATGCGGGCGAGCTTACTATCATCGCCCAGGCCCCGCTGACCAACCTGGCCCTGGCGGCCTCCTTGGACCCGGCCTTCTCTGACCGCGTGCGCACACTCGTCATCATGGGCGGAAGCAACAACGCCGTGGGCAATGTCCGTCCCCTTTCGGAATACAACTTCTTCGTCGACCCGGAGGCGGCGCGGATCGTGTTTCAGGCCGGGTTTAACATCCGTCTCGTGACCTGGGACGTGTGTCTCCATGACGGGGTCCTGGGACGCGCCGACCTAGAATCCATCGCCCGTCTCGATACCCCCTGGTCGCGATTTTTTCTGACGACCCAGCGCAAGGTGTGGGAGTTTAACCGCGAGCGTGCCGGCATCGACGGGACCACGCATCCCGACGCGCTCACGGTCGCGCTGGCCATCGATGAAACCCTCTGGCAGGAGGGATTCTTCGCCTGGGTCGACATCGAGACGGCGAGCGAAATGACGCGCGGCGCATCGCTCGTGGATACGGTGGGGGCGTTTGGAAACCGGCCCAACGCGGCTATCTGCACGCGCGCCGATGGCGTGCGCTTCAAAGAGGCCTTGATCTCGATGCTCGCGACCGGGCACACCGGACTGCAGATCCGGACCCGGGACTTCTCCCGGGACCGCGTGTATTAGCCCGTACTACCGCACCGCGCCTGGAAGTGTGACCTCGTCCGAGCGACGTCGGGGGGAGGATGGGTGGAGAGATGGATGGAGAGATGGATGGAGAGATGGGAAACTGGGTGGGCTGACGGCCCCGGCCCTGGGTGGCTCCCGAGTCCCGAGGCTCCGGTCTCTGCTCGCGGGCCGGGCGGTTCAGGTAGGACGCCGTCGGTCAGAGCTCACACGTTCAGACTGGCGCTGCACGAACTTTCGGAGCGCAATCAGCCCCCATACCAGTTCCACCACGCCAAATGGCCATGTCCCGGCGAGCCATCCATAAAGGGATGAGGCCAGGCACGCCACCGCAAACGCGAATGTAAACCAGCGGGAGCGGGATTCCAAGCTATAAAACACCATCATGAGCGTGACGGCCAGGGCTCCGTATGCGGTCAGCACCTCGCGTCCTCCGATGCTCGCATCGCCGATACGGCCTCGGTCCTGATGCGCGGCACGTTTCGGTGTGGGTTCTTCCTTTCCTTATCGACGCGGACAATCCTGCCGACCCGTCGTCGTCCCCCGCGGGCGCTTTAGGTGCGGGAGCGTTTTTGGGGACCCGGTGAATCCCGGAGACCGCCGCCGGGAGGTCCTCGACCGCCAGCGGCTCATACGATCTGGCCGGTAAACGCCCGCCGCTCGCCCAGACGGCACCCAGCACCTGCGGGAATGTGGTACATACGGAGCATGACCCGCACCAAATTCGGCTAGCGAGCCCTTCGGATGGCCATATGGATGCCGCATCTGCCTTTCTGAACCGGCAGGACTCCGGTGGCGGTGGGGCGTTGAGGCGGGCGCGGCGCCGACGAGAGCGGCAGGCGGGAGGCCTATAGGTGAAGAGTGTGCTCGAGTTTGCCGGGGTCATCTTGATCCTCATCGGTGTTCTCAATTTCACGATTCCCCAGGGAAACCGGCGGGGTGGCCTCACCCTGGTCGTAACGGGGATCGTGTGCCTCGGCATCGCACTTACCGCACTCCGCCCGTAGGGGCCCGGCGTCGTGAAGCCGAGACCGCGGCGGCACCGGGACCGACGTGGGCTCGTCATCACACTCGGGCGCTGGAAACCCCGGCTTTCAAGCCTGGGGCGGAAAGCGCCCTTCCCCCCTTTCGGGTTACACGAGAAGTGGTTACCATGTGAGTATGAAGCTGCGCTGGTCTTTTCGCTGTTACCCGACCTCGGAGCAGGAACGGGTGCTCGCCCGCACCTTCGGGAGTTGCCGGTTTGTCTATAACCGCTTTCTGGCGGAACGGACGGCGGCGTTTCAGCGCGGCGAGCGCATGAGCTATGTCCAGACCAGTGCGGCGCTCACCCTCTTGAAGAAAAGCCCTGAGTACGCTTGGCTTCAAGAAGTCTCCAGCGTCCCTGTGCAACAATCGCTCCGGCATCTCCCGACCGCTTTTCGCAATTTCTTTGAGAAACGGGCGCGGTACCCGTCGTTCAAGACGAAAGGGCAGCGGCAGTCCGCCGAGTACACCCGGAGCGCCTTCCGGTTTGAGGTGGGCAATCAGCGACTGCTCCTCTCGGGTCTGGGGCGGCTGAAGGTCAAGTGGTCTCGGCCTGTTCCCGTGGAGCCCACCACCGTTACCGTGATCCGTCAGGCGTCCGGTCGCTATTTTGTCTCGATGGTGCTGGACCTCGCCCCGGCCCCGCTTCCGCAGACGGGTGAGCATGTCGGCCTCGACTTCGGACTTCTTCGCCTGGCCACCCTTTCGAACGGTGAACGAGTCGCCAATCCCCGTTACGGAAGGCGCTACGAACGCTGGCTGGCCCACGCTCAGCGTGCCGTGGCCCGGAAGGAAAAGGGAAGCCGCCGCCGTATGTTGGCGAAACGGCGTGTGGCGAAGATCCACGAGAAGATGGCCGATTGCCGCCAGGACACCTTCCGCAAGCTGGCCTGGGACCTGGTGTGCCGGTACGATGTGATCGCCGTCGAAGACCTGAACCTGCGGGGCCTGGGTAAAAACCACAGCCTGGCCCGCAGCCTGGCCGACGCGGCCATCGGATCGGCCATCCGCACCATCGAGATCAAGGCCACCATGCACGGCAAGCACGTCGTGCGCATCGACCGCTTCTATCCGAGTAGCAAGCTGTGTTCGTCTTGCGGTTCGCTCCACGGTTCGATGCCCCTTTCCGTCCGGGAGTGGACCTGTCCTGCCTGTGGTCGACGCCACGACCGGGACGAGAACGCGGCACGCAACATCTTGGCGGCCGGGCAGGCCGTGTCTGCGCGTGGAGAGGACGTAAGACCCGCCTGAGCTACGGCTCTTACGGGCGGTCCCCGGCGAAGCGCGAACCATCCGGGCTCTCCCGGAATCCCCCGGCTTTAGCC
>JAKATP010000131.1 GCA_021818685.1 Bacillota bacterium
GCCGTCGAGCAGCTCACCCTGCCGCGTCTTCTCCGGCGCCTGCCCTATGATGTGGCCCATTTTGCCGACTACCGCTGCCCCCTTCGCACCCCCGCCCGCGCCATCATCACCATCCATGACCTCGCAATGTTCCGCTATCCCGAAACGTTGACCGCCCGGCAACGATGGCTGAAGCAGACGTTCACGCGGGCGTCGGTCAGGCGCGCCGCCCACATTATTGTGCCGAGCGCGTCGACGAAGAACGATTTGCTGGAGTGGCTCGGTGTCCCTCCCGCCGCGATCACGGTCGTCCCCCATGGTGTGTCCTCACCGGAACCTCAAAGCCTGTCTGTCCGGGCCGCACACCCGCGACCGTACTTTCTCTTTGTCGGGACCCTCGAACCCCGAAAGAATCTCGTCCGCGTCGTCCAGGCTTTAAGGCTCCTCTATGATCGCGTGCCGGACACGGACGCCGACCTCGTGGTCGTGGGGCGTCCGGGCTGGCTTTATGGGGAAATCTTTCAAGAGGTCGAGCGCCTCCACCTTGGATCGCGGGTGCTATTCTTGGGGTACGTGTCCGACGAGGACCGGCTCGCCTGGTACCGGGGCGCCATCGGGTTTTGTTTCCCGACCCTGTACGAAGGATTCGGCCTTCCAATTCTGGAGGCCATGGCAGCGGGGTGCCCGGTGATTACCGCCAATCGGGGAGCCGCGGCGGAAGTGGCGGAGGGCGCCGCGCTTCTCGTCGATCCTACTGACGTCGACGCCATCTGCCAGGCCCTGCAGCAGGTGCTGGCGGACATGGATCTGCGTGAACGTCTCCAACGGAGCGGGATGGAGCGCGCCGCCCTTTACACGTGGGGCCGAACGGCCCAAGAGACGCGTGACGTATACGAAAGGGTACTAGCGGGAGGCTGATGCATGGGAACCGGGGAACACCATCAAACCCACGACAGGACCGTTTCCGAGGCCGCAGGCCCGATCCCCTGGCAACGTTTTGTCATCCCCTACCTGATCATTCTGGTCGGTGGGCTTCTCACAATAAAATCGGGTCTGGGCGGGTCTGTGGTCATGTTAGTCGGCTTTGCCTGGGTGACGTGGCTCTCTTTGATGTGGGCGCTTCCCGTCTACATCATCCTCTCGCCCTTCACCTTCGGACTTTTAGTGCACGGGCATCACATCGCTCTGTCTGATGCGTTTGCGATTCTGATGGCCCTGAGGCTCTTCTGGCAGCATGCGAGGACAGGCATCCGGGGGCTTTCCCGCACGTTCTTCCCGCGCGCCTATCGCTGGCCAGTCCTCCTGCTGTTGTTTTTGGCGGTCGTCTCCCTCGTCCATGCCCAGAGTCACTCGGTGGCCGTGATTAAGATTCTGGAGCTGGTCGAATTCTTCGTGGTGGTCGTCGCCATATCCGCCGATCTCGGGCCGACGGCGCAGCGGTGGTGGCCCACGCTGGTCGGCCTCTTCGGCGTCGGCGTCTATGAGGCACTCATTGGCATGGAGCAGTTCCTGTTTGGCGTCGGGCCGCGAAGCTTCCAGGCGTTCGTCGGTCACATCCGGTCGTTCGGCTCCTTCGGTCAGCCGAATGTCTTCGGGGCGTTTATGGCGGATATGTTCCCGATCGGTCTTGCTCTCTATCTCTTCGGACCGAAGGGTCGTCACCGCCCCTGGCTTTTGGTGGTGAACCTGCTGCTGGTCTTCTCCGTGTGGTCCTCGCTGTCGCGCGGCGCCTGGGTGGCGGACGTGGCCGCCATCGGCCTCATGGGACTCTTTGCGTGGGGCACCAAAGGGCGGGAGGTCGTGGCTCGGTACGCCGGGTACGGCGTGGTGCTGCCCCTCGTCCTGTTCGCGGTCCTAAACGGCCTCGGACACGTCGACTTCAGTCACTCGGCCATCGCTCACCATCTGCAGGGAAGCTCCGCCGTCGGGCGGGCGGTGTCCATTGTGGGTCCCTCCCCGACAACCCAGCAGCGCATCTACATCTGGACCGCCGCGTTCCACGCGATTCGCACGCACCTCGCGACCGGGGTGGGAATGGGCGAATTCGCGCTGTGGATCCGCCACCACATGCCGGCCGGCCTCGCCTACCCACCGCCGCAGGCCCACGACATCTATCTCGAATTCGCGGCCGACACCGGCATCCTGGGCGCCATCGCCATCCTGTGGCTGCAGGTGCGGTGGATCGTCACGAGCGTGCGGACCGTTATCGGGCGCTTTGGACATCTGGATGACTTTCAGTATGCGATGGCGCTCGGCACCCTCGGTACCTTCACGGCCTTTATCGTCCAAAACTGGGTCGACTACATGATTGACCACGGCGTGATTCTCCCGCTGCTCCTGGCGATGGGATTCACGGCTTCGATCGTCCAAGCCCACAGAAGGACATCGGCGGACCATGCCTGAAGGTTCCGCCGAGGACGTTCGCGTGGGCATCGACATGAGTGTGCTGCGGGAGTTCAACACCGGCACCGAAGAATTTATCGAAGGACTCGTCGGCGGCCTCGACCAACAGGGCTTGCAGGTTGTCGGCCTGGGGGCCGACGAGCCGTTGGACCCGCATCAGGACCGTCTGGGTCAGCCCCTGCGGACTAAGCGGTCCCCCCTTCAAAAGTGGGACTGGGAAAGATCCGGCATCGTGCGCGCGGCTCGGAGCGCCGGGGTGGACGTGCTTCACATCCCCTATATGACGCACCCCCCGGCCCCTCCCGGCCTTCCCACCATCGTGAACGTGCATGACGTCATTCCCTACCGGTTTCCCGGCTACCAGCGGCGTCTTCGCGACCGACGGTATTTCGCGGCGCTCCGATCCCGGCTTCCCCTCGCGACGCGGCTCGTCGCCGTGTCCCAGGCCACGGCCGATGACTTCGCCCTAGTCTTTCCGCGCTGTGCGGCCTCACTTGTCGTCATCCCGAACGGCGTCCATGAGTCGTTTTTTGAAGCGCCCACCCCCGAAGGCGAGGCGGAGCTCGCACGGGTGCTGCCCCTCCCCGATCGACCCCGTCTCCTGTATGTCGGGGGATACCAGGCGCACAAGAATCTCGAGCTGCTGCTGCGGTTAGCCGCCCGGACGCTTATTGAGCTCGATGCGGAGCTGGTCCTGGTGGGAGGAGCCGGCCGGCCCCAGCTGGAGATGCTGGCGGGCTCCTCCCTCAAAGGCCGCCTGCGCCTCACCGGACGGCTTTCACGACCGGCCCTGCGCGCCCTCTATGGGGCGTCTCGCGCGCTTTTGTTCCCATCCCGGTATGAAGGGTTCGGACTCCCGCCGGCGCAGGCGCTCGCCGCCGGTATACCGGTGTTAGCTAGTCGCGGCCCGGCCCTGCAAGAAGTGCTGGGCGAGGCCGCCCTGTTTGCGGATCCGGACGACGTGGACACCTGGGCGGAGAATCTCGTGCGTCTCGTGACCGACGAGGATCTGCGAAAACGCCTGCGAGAGAAGGGATGGGCGCAAGCTTCGCAATTTCGCTGGGCGGCCGTGGCCGCCCGCTACCGAAACCTGTACCGGGAGGTGTCGGGCTCCTGAAGGTGGTCATGGTGTCGAAAGCATGTGTCAGTGCCGCCTACCGGGGAAAGCTCCGGGAAATGGTGCAGCAGGCCGGCTTGGACCTGGTGCTGGTCGTCCCCCCCGTCTGGGGATCACTGCCATACGAACCCGCGGCCGACGAGCCTTTTCGGACCCTCGTGAGTCCGGTGCGCCTCTCCGGCCGCAACCACCTCCATTGGTACCCGGCGCTCGGCCGCATTCTGGCGGCCGAGCGGCCGGCTTTGCTGCATGTGGACGAGGAACACTACAGCCTCGTGACCGGTCTCGCCTTCCAAAAAGCTGTGCGGTTAGCCATTCCCGCTGTCTTTTTCACCTGGCAGAACCTCTATAAGCGCTATCCCCTGCCGTTTGCGGCCCTCGAGCAATATGTTTTCCGTCACGCAGCCGGGGCTATCGCGGGCAACGCGGAGGCGGTCTCGGTGCTCCGGAAAAAACGATATCGAGGACCGGTCGCCGTCATTCCGCAGTTCGGCACGGATCCGCAAGTGTTCCGGCCGCGTGCCCGATCGGAGTTCCGGTCCGAGTGGGGGTTCGGGGACGCCGAGACCGTCATCGGCTATGTGGGCCGGCTGGTGCCGGAGAAGGGCGTGGACGTGCTGGTCGAGGCCGCACTGCCGTTTTTGAAACCCGGAGGGGACGTCCGCCTGGTCCTGGCGGGTAGCGGACCCGAGCGTGATGCGCTCGAGCGAGCGCTCCAGGGCGCCGGCGTGGAGGGCGCCGTGCGATTTGTCCCCTGGGTGCCCTCGGAACGCATGCCGGATCTCATGAATGGACTCGACATCCTGGTCCTGCCGTCGCGCACAACGCCGCGCTGGAAAGAACAATTCGGGCGGGTGCTGCCGGAGGCGATGGCATCCGAGCTCGCCGTGGTGGGCTCGCGATCCGGCGAGATCCCCGAAGTGATCGGAGAGGCGGGCCTCGTTTTCGACGAGGACAACGCGTATCAGCTGCGAGAAGCCCTCCGACTTCTCCTCGATCATCCCGCCGAGCGGCGACGGCTGGGAGAAGCGGGGCGGGCCCGAGTTGAAGAACGGTTCTCCCAGCGAGTCGTGGCCCAAAGCACCGTCGATTTTTACAACGCGGTACTGACTCAGGCGGGGCGGCCATGAGGCTGATGCCTGAGATTCCGTTGTATGGCAGGCAACCGAGATGGTACCGTAGCGAGAGCGTTCCAGGAGATGAGGTGCAGTCTTGCAAGTCGCCGTCGTGGGTGCGGGCTACGTCGGACTCGTGACCGGAGTGACATTTGCCTACCTCGGCCATTCGGTCGCCCTGCTCGACATCAATCCGGACCGGGTCGACGCCGTCAACCGTGGTGAGGCGCCGATTTATGAAGCCCATCTCGATGAGCTCCTGAAAGGGCTCGTCGGTCACTCCCTGTTGGCCACGACCGATCCTGAGACGGCCCTGTCGTCCGCCGAGGTGATCTTCATCGCCGTCGGTACGCCTCCGCGCGAGGATGGCGAAGCCGACATGACTGCCGTGCGACAGGCCTGCCTCACCGTGGGACGGCACCTGAGCCCACGCCACTCCACGGTCGTCGTGACGAAGTCGACCGTCCCTATTGGCTCCGCCAATGCCGTCCGTCTCTGGATTGAGGACGGATTGGCGGAGCGCCCGGAATCCGACGTAGGGCCGCTGTTTGCTGTGGCCTCGAACCCGGAGTTTCTGCGGGAGGGGGAGGCCCTTCGCGACAGCTTCTACCCCGACCGGATCGTCTGGGGCGCCGACGAGGACTGGGCAATCGACCGTCTGCGAACGCTGTACGGCTCCATCGCGCGCCAGGATTTTTCTCCGCCTGAAGGGATTCCGCGGCCGCCGGGGCGGACATCGGTCCCGGTCTTTGAGGCCGACCGGGTCTCGGTCGAAATGATCAAGTACGCGGCCAACGCCTTTCTTGCCACCAAGATCTCCTTCGCCAATGAAATGGCGACGATCTCGGAACTGGTGGGCGCGGACGTGCGTCAGGTGATGGATGGCATCGGGATGGATACCCGCATCGGCCGATCTTTCCTCGACGCCGGCATCGGTTTTGGGGGCAGCTGCTTCGGCAAAGATCTCCAGGCCCTCATCCACACCGCGGTCGAGTACGGCTATCATCCCCGCCTCCTGGGGGCGACGGTCGAGGTGAATCAACTGCAGCGTTCCCGCGTCATCTACAAGCTTCAACGAGCCCTGAAGACCTTGAAGGGGCGTCGGGTCGGGATCCTGGGCCTCGCGTTCAAGCCCGGCACCGATGACCTGCGAGACGCGCCCAGCCGGAGCATCATCGAGGCGCTCTTGAGCCGGGAAGTGCGCGTCATCGCCTACGACCCGGTGGCCATGGACCATGCGAGGGCGGCCTGGGCGGATCTTGACGTGCGCTACGCGAACTCCGTCGCGGAATGTCTGCAGCAGGTCGATGCGGCGGTGCTGGTAACAGACTGGCCACAGTTCGCCCATGAGGATTGGGCGGGGCTGTCCCGGGTGATGGCGCGGCCCCTCATCGTCGACGGCCGAAACCAGCTGAATCCCGCCACGATGCGCACCGCCGGATACGAATACGAGGCCATCGGACGATAATGCCGCCCGCAGGGCGCCTGGAGGGTCAGGAGGGCATGGAGGGTGAGCCGAGACTGGCCGTCACCGTAAGCGTGGTGATCCCGGCCTTCAATGCCGCGCAGACGATCGGCGCCACGCTTGATGCCATCGCGGGACAGTCCCTCATGCCCCAAGAGGTCTTCGTGGTCGATGATGGGTCGAGCGACAACACCCGGGGCGTGGTGGAGGCGCGACACGGACAGCTGCCGGGGCGGCTTATCTATTTATCCCAGCCGCATTGGGGAACCGGCGCCGCCCGCAACCTCGGCTGGCAGTCTGCGACCGGAACCATCATCGCGTTCACCGATGCGGACACGGTGCCGACCGCCAACTGGCTGTCGGAAGCCGTGCGGCCCTTCGCCCATCCGGATGTGGCCGGCGTAGAGGGCCGTGTCCTGGCGCTCGGCACGTCCGCGCCTACTCTGTACACCCATAAGGTGCAGAATGTCTCCGGGGGGCGCTTCCTCACCGCGAACGTTCTGTACCGGCGTGAGGTGCTGGAGGCGGTGGGCGGTTTCCGCCTAAAGCATCGAGAGGACTCCGATTTGGCCTTTTCGGTACTGGATCGCGGTCTTCAGATCGTCTTTGCACCGGAGGCGGTCGTCTACCACCCTCCTCGGCCAGAGTCCCTGCGGTTTTATTTCCGCATCGCCGAACGACGCCGCTATGAAGGAGCGCTGTTCCGCGATCATCCCCTGACGGCGGGCCGGTATCTGCACAAGCTACAGCCGACGGAAATTCTGGTGGTTCTGGCTGAGTTGGCCGTGCTGGCGGGACTCGTGTGGTTCAGGGCCGCGCCCACGATACTGGGCCTGGCGCTTCTGGTCGTGGCTCTTCCCCGCCGTGTGGCGGCGCTGCTGGATGGGCGGCAGTTTGCCTACCGGGAGTATCTGCTGGCCGTGGGCCTGTCCCTCGCGCTCGTGCCGGTCGAAGGGTATTATCACATTTCCGGCCTCGTGCGGCCGGTTCCGGCCCTCAAGCCATGACGAACCATCGCGGGGCCGCCGGCACCGATGCGTTCAGTCTGACCGTCATCATCCCCACGATGAATCAGGCGGATCTTTTATGCCGCTGCCTGGATAAGCTCATTCAGCAGACGGACCAGGCCTTCTCCCTCATCATCGTGAACGACGGCTCGACCGACGAGACCGAAGCGCGGGTGCGGGAACGGGTGTTTCCCTTCCCGACGACGCTTCTGTCCATCGACAACGGGGGGCCGGCGCGGGCGCGCAATCTCGGGGTCTTCTTGTCGTCAAGTTCCTGGGTCGCCTTTTTGGATGACGACGTGGTGCCGGATCCAGGATGGGTCGCCGCCATCCGTGCCCACGCCCCGGACGGTGAGGTCCTCATCGGCATGACCACCTCCACCGCTCTTGCCATCCCGTCTATCTTCTCTCACCAGATCCGGGTGGTGTCGCCTCCTCCCGGCCCCTTCCCGTCGTGCAACTTTGCCGCCCGACGATCCGTGTTCGACCGCTGCGGCGGATTTGACACGGCGTTTGTCTATCCTGCCTTTGAGGACACGGACTGGTCGGTGCGGATACGCGCCATGGGTGTGGAACCCCAGTTCATTCCGGCCATGCGGGTGGACCATCCTCCACGGCCCAGTACCTATGGTTCTCACATCCGCCGCCTACGCTATCAGGCCTCGGCCGTCCGCTATGCGCTGAAGCACCGGCGCATCGGC
>JAKATP010000132.1 GCA_021818685.1 Bacillota bacterium
CCCGGCTTGGTGGCTGCGGTCCGTACGCTCGCCAGGAGCTGGTTTCGGAGAAAGGACGCGTCGAACACCTGCACGCCGGGACCCGGTGAGGATGTTTTCGGGGATCCGGACATGCCCGGCCGCCCGGATCGCCGAGCGCCGGTCGTCGGGGCCTACCCTGGTGTCCCAAGGCACCTTCATGCGCCCTGTCGGCATACGGTGAACCACGGACGGCGGCGCCAGAGGCCGCACCGCCTGACGTCCGCCGTTTGATGGGACAGTCCGCGGGTTTAGCATCCTTGCGGCCAACGCCGGCGAATAGCCCTTGGCGGAACCGGATCCCGGATGCACAATGAGTCGGGGGTGGCGGGGTGATCGAACGGATTCCGGCCCGCGATCACTACCGTTTCCAGAACGCCTGGCTCGACGCCGATTGGCACTTCTCGTTTCTGCGCTACTTCGATCCGGATCGGGTCCATTTTGGATCCCTGCGGGCATACAATCACGACCACATCGCACCGGGACGCGGCTTTGCCATGCACCCGCACCGCGAGATGGAGATTGTCTCCTGGATCCGGCGCGGCACCCTCGTCCATGAAGACGACCAGGGGAACACCATCACCGCCCACGCCGGCGATTTTCTGGCGCTCACGGCGGGTTCCGGCATCGAGCATGCCGAGGTGAACGGGGGCGACGAGCCGGTCGAGCTTATTCAGATCTGGGTCCTGCCGGACCGTGAGCACCTGTCGCCGTCCCTGGAGCGCACGCATGTGGATCTGAGTGTACCCACGCATGGGTGGGAGGCGGTCGTCACCGGCGAGGGGCTCGGCGGACGGCTTATCGCGCGCCAGGACGTCCGCATCGCCGTCGCGCGCGTCGAGGCAGGCGAGCGGCTCGACTTCGAGGCGCGGGCGCGACATCCCGTCTATATTCAGTGCCTCGGCGGCGCCGGCGTTTTAAACGACATTGCTCTCGAGGAGCGCGACGTGGCGCAGCTCCGCGGGGAGTCCCTGGTGACGCTTCAGGCCTCGGTGCCCGGGGAGTGGATCTTGATCGAGGTGCCCGAGCTGTAGCCGCCGGCAGGACAATGCCCGCGGGCCGCGAATGTGCGAAAACGTGTCGATCAAAGCGGGATCGCCACGAACGCGAGGGATGCCGGATGTTGGCCGAGACGCTCCAGCTGTGGAAGCGCTCCGTCGGGCAGGGTGGGACCTGGACGGTACTGGTCTGGATGCTGGCTTCGGGTGTGGTGCTGACCGCGGTGTTTGGCCTTCTGGCCGTAATCGCCCTGCAATCCTCCCACCTCTTCCCATTCCATCCCGGGGTAAATCCCTTTGGCAGCCCCTTGGTGCCGGCGCCGTTGCCTTTCGGTGGTACGGCGCCGTTCGGCCATCCGCCGTTCTTCGCGCCCACCGCGCTTCGCGCCTTCATCGGCCCGTTGGTCGCCATGCTGTTCGTGTATCTGGCCGTCGTGCCCTTCATGGCGGCCGGGATTTACGGCACCCTCTCACGCGCGATCATGGGCGATCCGGTCACCTGGGGCACGTTCTGGACCATGGCGCGCCGCCTGTACACGCGCGCCTGGGGACTCATTGCCTACGCCATCTGCTACCTCGTGGCACTCGCCGTCGTCACCGCCATTCTGTTCGCAGTCGTCAAGGGGTTCGCCCTCGTACTGGTCGGGCTGGGCCCGTTCTTCAGCATCCCGCTCTGGGTTCGTATGACGGGTGGCCTGTTCATGGACGAGCGGCGCTTCGGCGAGAGTTTCCGGCGGAGCTTCGGAGGCGGCCACTACTGGGGCATTCTCGGCGGGTCGGTTCTGGGCGCCGTCGTGATGAGCATCGGGATGCTCGTCCTCCTCGGTCTAAGCCACCTGACGGCTCTCTTCGGGATCGTGTACTTCCTGGCAAGCATCGCGCTCACGGTGGCCGCACCAAGCTGGTTCCTTGCGCTCTACCGGGCGGCGACGCCCCTTACGTAACGGCGCGCGACCGTTACATTGACACACTCAGTAAGAGCCGCTACAACCATGGCGTGCCGCATCTCTCGCGCGGTCGGGAGGAAAAGATTTGGACGCGCGCCTCGACGAGCCGATTGGCCGCCTGTACCGCCAGTACAATCGCCGTCCCCACGGCGGGCCCGACGATCTGGTGCGGCATCCGGAGTGGACGGGCCGGATCCTCGATCGGCTAGGCCGCCCCGACGACCACTTTCCCGTCATCATGGTCACGGGCTCCAAGGGCAAGGGGTCAACGGCTTTCTACATCGCGCGCATTCTGGAGGCGCACGGCCTCCGCGTGGGATTTTTTTCGACGCCCCATCTGGTGGACAACCTCGAACGTCTGCGGCTTGGTGGCCGGGCCATCTCGCCCGCGCGCTTTGTCCAACTGTTTCGTCAACTGGAGCCGGTGTTGGACATTACCGAGCGGGAACTGCCAGCGGGCCATTATATCGGGCCCGTGGGCCTGTTTGCCGCGTTGGCGGCGCTTTGGTATCGCGAGGAGGGTGTGGATGCGGCCGTGTTCGAAACCGGCCGTGGCGCCCGCTTTGACGACGTAACCGAGGTGCACCACGAGGGCGCCGTCATCACGAGCGTCCTCCTCGAACATCGCCAGGAGCTGGGACCGACGCTGGACCGGGTGGCGTGGCATAAGGCCGGCGTCATGCGCCCGGAGACCCGGTGGGCGGTTGTGGTGGATGACGCGCGCCTCGGCAGCGTGCTGGCGCGGGAGGCCGACGGACGCGACATCCGGCTCGAACATGCCTGGACGCTTTCAGACGTCCGGGTCACGCCGGCAGGGACGGAGTTCACGACCCGTGCGGGCGGACCCGCCGAGCGCTTCCGGATCCCGGCGCTGGCGCCGTTTGCGGCCGAGAACGCGCGGCGGGCGCTCGTCGCCGGTCACCGCTTCCTGGGGACCCGATTTTCGATGGAGAAGGCCCGTGCAGGCCTAATGGCGGCCCGCCTTTACGGCCGCGCCGATCTGCTGGACGGGCAGCCCCCCATACTGGTCGACGGCAGCATCCACCGTTCCTCCGTCCGCTCCCTCTTGCAGGGTCTATCCACGGCCCGGCTCCTGCGCGGCCGCATCGTGAGCATCGTCGGCGTGCCGGAAGACAAGGACTGGGCGGGGGTGGCGGCACAAGTCTCTCCGCTGGGCGAGCTCTTCTTCACGCCGGCCGAGAACCGCCGCCTCCACTTCCCCGTAGACCCACACCGCGCCTTTCCCAACAGTCGCAGTTTCCCTGACTTCGTCACGGCGTACCGGGCGGCGCTGCAAAAGACTCCGGACTTAATCCTGGTTCTCGGGACGCAGTCGCTGGTCGCCGACACCGCGCGCGCCCTCGACCTCGCGCCAACGCTTCTCGACCTTGCAGCGCCCCCGACCCCCGTCCCCACGTAGACCGCCGCCAACGGCCATGAAGACGCCTCGCGCCTCCGCGCACTTCGGACATCCTGCTACAATGGGCGGAGATTTTCCGGGCGCGGAGGGATTTCATGCACATTTCCGGTAGAATTTCCAAGTTTAGCACCTGGGCGGGGGCCATGTTGGTCACCCTTCTCGGCGCCGCTCTCCTGGCAGGCTGTGGGAGTCCGCCGCACGCCGCGGCGCCGACCGTGCGCCGGCACTGGCCGCATCCGCCCGCGATGACCCTAAACCCGAAGGCGCACTACACCGCCATCGTGGCGACGAGTCTCGGCACGTTTGACATTAAGCTCTTTGCCAAGCAGGACCCACTGGCCGTCAACAACTTCGTGTTCCTGGCGCGCCACCAGTTCTACAATGGCCTGCGCATCTTCCGGGTGGTGCCCTCGTTCGTGTTTCAGACCGGTGACCCCAAGAACAATGGGCTCGGGGGTCCCGGCTACTACGTCAAGGACGAACTGCCCCCGACCGTCCCGTATGCGCCTGGCGTGGTCGCGTACGCCAACAACGGGCCCAACCACAACGGCAGCCAGTTTTTTGTCTGCACCGGCGCCGAGAGCAAGAGCCTCGCGCAGTACCCGAACTTCACGGAAATCGGCCAGGTCACCCCCTCGACCATGGCGGTCGTAAAGCGCATCGGGAGTGTGAAGGTGGAATATAACCCGCTGATGAAGGAGATGTCAAAGCCCGTCACGCCCATCACCATGATTTCCGTCACGATCAAGGAAACGTCGTGAACGCGACCCGCGAATATCCTGCCGCCTCCCATGAAGGGCGCGCCCCTATCACGTTTCTGGCCACGGCCCATGTGGTGAACGATGCCTACGGGACCGTGTACCCGGTCTTAATTCCCCTGTTGATGGTGCTTTCGCACTGGTCGGTGACCGTAGCCACCCTGGCCGGCGCGATCGGGTGGATGGCCCAGGCGGCGCAGCCGTTTTTGGGCCGGCTGGTCGACGCCCGCCCCGGCCGGTATTACATCGCGCTGTCCCTGCTCGTCATCTCCGTCGCCGTGCTGGCAGAGCCGTTCTCTCGCAATTTCTTCCTGTTTTTGAGCGTCATCCTGGTCGCGACGCTGGCAAGCTCCCTCTTTCACCCCCCGGCGCTCGCGCAGATTGGCCATGACAGCCGCCGGAGTCAGATCATGCCGGTGTTTTTGGTGTCCGGCAATGTGGGGCGCGCAGTGGGCCCGCTGGCCACGTCAGCCCTCATCGTGCTGGCCGGCCACCACATTTCGGGGGCGGCCGTCATCGCCTTGCCGGGGCTCGTGCTGGCCGGCATGGCGGGCATGATGGCGCCGCGGTTTCAGATGCCGGTGCGGCACAATGCCGAAGCCGTGTCGATGAGGGCGCTTGTCCGGGGGCGCACCCGCCCGCTCACGGCCCTCCTGGGACTCACCGGCGTGCGCTCGCTCGTGAGCTCCGGACTTCTTGCCATGCTCCCCATCTGGTTTCACCTGCAGGGGCACAACGAACTGAAGGCCGGCGTGTATCTCGCCGTCCTCCTGTTCGTCGGATCCCTCGGCAACGGCCTAGGCGGCTGGCTCATGGGACGCTGGCCGCGTTGGGTGCTTTTTTCCGTCTCGACCGCCGGCACGGCTGTGGCGTTCCTGTTGTTTGTCGGGTCCACGGGCTTCTGGTCACTCATCCTGATCGGCCTCATCGGTCTGTTTGCCATGGCCACCTCATCGCTCAACATCCTAATCGGACAAGAGCTCCTGCCCGAAAGCCGTGGCATGGGCTCTGGAGTCGCGCTGGGCCTCGGAAACAGTGTCGGCGCCCTGTTTGTGGCGCTCTTGTCCTTGGTGGCCGGTCACTACGGCATCCCGGCCGCTCTGTACATCATCGGGGTGTTGGCACTCTTAAGCGTGCCCTTGAGCTTCCTGTATGGCGGCTGGACGCATCTGGACACCCGCTTCGGCCCGCGCCCCGCATAGCGAACCGACCTTCGGCTCGCTACACGCCCACCTTTTGTGCGGCGCACCATGTGACGGGACCGCGAGCGGCCGACTGCGCGCGGAGCCGCCGCAGGGGATGGCGTGGATCCCCCGCAGGCGTCCGGGCGACCGTGTGCGAAATAAAAGGGCGCACGGCGCCGCGCTGTCCTCGTGTAAAGCGGGCTGCCGTTTCATGCGTTTCGGACCGCGATCGCGCGTCTCCCCGACGCCGGCCGTCCTCTACGGGACCGGCGGTGATTCCGGTATCGAGCGCGGCGGCGGCCATCCGCGGCTTGGCCAGGAGATGGTGGCGCCGTTCGCTCCTCTGCCGCCCGGCTTTCTGAGGCCGTCAGCCGGCAGACCCCCTACAAGTCCCGGAGGAACTCTTGCACCCGCTCCCGGATCCCATCACGCACTTTACGGAACTCCTCTCGGATGTCGTCCTCCGACCCGGTGGCGCGTGCAGGATCTGGAAAACCCCAATGCAACCGGTGGACATGCGGTGGCGTCACCGGACAGGCGTCGCGCGCGTCTCCGCACAGCGTGATGACGTAGTCGGCCCGGTTCAGAAGAGCCGGGTCGATGACCTTCGAGGTCTGCCCCCCGATATCGACGCCGGCCTCCCGCATGGCGTCGACCGCCCGCGGGTTCAGCCCGTGGGCTTCCACGCCGGCACTATGAACTTCCACGCGGTCCCCGCCCAGTATGCGCGCCCACCCCTCCGCCATCTGGCTCCGGCAGGAGTTGCCGGTGCACAGGAAGTAAATCAGGGGCTTGGTCATGCCATTCCCTCCCGAAATAACGTGCGTTGGAAATATAGGGCGACGTTCACGAGGCCAATCATCACCGGCACTTCCACCAGGGGCCCGATTACCGCGGCAAACGCCGCCCCCGAATTGATGCCAAAGATGCCCACCGCGACGGCAATTGCCAGCTCGAAGTTGTTGCTGGCGGCGGTGAACGACAGGGTGCACGTCACGGGATACCCGGCGCCGGCGCGCCGGCCCATAAAGAACGAGACCAAGAACATGACCACGAAGTAAATCAAAAGCGGCACCGCGATGCGCACCACATCGAGGGGGAGTGCGACGATAAGCTGTCCTTTCAGGGAGAACATCACGAGGATGGTAAACAGGAGGGCCACCAAGGTAATCGGGCTCGTCGCGGGGATAAAGCGGCGATCATACCAAAGCCGGCCCTTCAATTTCCGCAGACCAAGACGGCTCAAAAACCCGAGTGCCAGGGGAATGCCGAGATAGATGCCGACGCTGTCGGCCACCTGCGCCATGGTGAGGTGAATGGCCAGGCTCTGAAGCCCGAGCCACCGCGGCAGCACCGTGACGAACACGTAGGCGTACCCCGAATAGAAGAGCACCTGAAAGAGCGCGTTGAAGGCCACCAGCCCGGCCGCATATTCGGCGCTCCCCTGCGACAGGTTGTTCCAGACGATGACCATCGCGATGCAGCGAGCAAGCCCGATCAGGATGAGTCCCACCATGAATTCGGGCGAGTGACGCAAGAACACGACCGCCAGTCCAAACATCAAAAGGGGCCCGAGAACCCAGTTCTGCAAAAGCGAGAGACCCAGGATGCGGCCATTGCGAAACACCTCCCCCATGTCCTCGTAGCGCACCCGCGCGAGGGGAGGATACATCATGAGAATGAGTCCCACCGCAATCGGCACCGACGTGGTCCCCACCTGCCAGGACGTGACCACGCGCGGAAGCCTCGGTACCGCGTCGCCTACGACAATGCCGATGGCCATGGCGGCGAAGATCCACACGGTCAGGTACCGATCGAGGAATGACAGGCGGTTCATGGGTGCGACTCTACAGGCATTGCACCAAGAGCCCCTGTCGTTCGAGGCGGCGAAGCTCCCCGCTCATATCGGGCAAGTGAGCCAGGGACAGCCCGATTCCCGCAAGCCGCTCTTTGTCCAACGCGTAGAAGACCCACATCCCCTTGCGCGTTTCGTGCACCAGGCCCGCCGTCTTGAGCCGGCTCATGTGCTTGGACACGGCCGGCTGCGAGATGCCAAAAAGCGGCACCAGCTCGCATATGCAGCAGTCGCGGATGTTCAAGAGGGACACCATCTTCAGACGGGTCGGGTCGGCCAATGCCTTCAGCGCATCCGCCAGCTGCTCCAGGTCCACGCCACCACCCCAAGTACATTATAATTATATGGTTATGTCCGGTTCAAGAACCCTCTGTTGCTTACACATCCGAAACACCCTCGGGGCTTTTTCTCACCAGGGCGGTGCACTCTAGTCGTCAGGAGCGGCCCGCGAGGGGGAGACGGCACTCGCACCGGTGGCGTGGTGAGGCATGATCATCACCACCAGGACTCCGAGCACGGAGGCCGCGAGAAGCGCCAGAAACACCCCATGCA
>JAKATP010000133.1 GCA_021818685.1 Bacillota bacterium
CGTGCTGGCCCCCGGCCGTATTTGGGATCTGATGCCTTCCGGGTCCGATCCACCGGGGGTGGGCCGACGGCCCCAAGCAGGCAGACCCCCGATCTCTTATGATCGAGGCCAAGGCGGGCAAGAGGAGGCAGACGAGCGTGCCGGTACGCGGGCTCGGAATCCCGGATCCGAGGGCCGGGGGCAGGCCAGGGCGGACAGACTTGACGGAGCCTCGGTGTGCTGTCTGGCACCCGACAGGGGCGCGCACGCCGCTTCGAGGCGGCGACGGTGAAATCCCGACGCATGCCGGACGACGTTTTATGACCCGCATGCGTACTCCCGTCCGCCCTGGCGGAGACTGTCGGAGACGGAGGACGCTCGTGGGTGCGACGCGACGCGCCCCGCGCCGTCGGCCTCACTCCACCGATCGCGAGCCGGTGGCGGGTGCGGTCGACGCGAGTCTGCGCCCGGTCGCGGGCCCAGATGCCTCGCAGGTGACGGTGGGACTCATAGAGTCCGTGGCTGGACGCCTGATGGAGGAGCGGACCCTGCTACCCGGTTTCGGTTGTCGGCTCGCCCCTGCCGCCGCCCCCCTTTTCGCCGGCCGGCGCCGTCGCCTGGGCCCTTCCCCGGACGAGGGGTTGGTCGTGCTCTATCTCCGGCCCGGCCGCGCCGTCCATTCTGCGCCCGGGGACTCGCAGGAGGGTGACCGTGCGCGGTGTCAGATGCCGGAGGCCTTCCACGCGCACGCTTTGGAGCCATGCCGAAAGATAGTCGTGGAGGACGAGAAGCACCAGGGGTCCTGGGTGCTGACGCTTTCCGGCCTGCAGCCCCTCGCCGCGGAGGCGGGCAGTCTCCCGTCCCATGAACACGGCTGGCGGGCCGGCGTTGCCCGCCCGGCGTGCTCGTCAAGCCATGCGGTCCTGGAATGCGCGGACTGCGGGGTCCGGCCGCGCCCATGAATGCCGCCTATGGACCTCACGGGCGTGAGAAAGACAGGCGGTTTCACGGCGCGTCAGCGGTCCCGCTCCCCCCTCTGGTCTCGGTGATTATCCCGAGTGTCCGTCCTGACCGCGTTCGGGACGCGCTCCAAAGTGTGCGGGAACAGACATGGGGTGGCCCGTATGAGGTCGTCGTATTCTTTGACGGCGTTAGCGGGGCCGCGCTGCAGGATCTTGCCGCGCCCCTTCCTGTCACCGTCGTCGAAAGCTCGGTGCGCCTCGGCCCCGCCGGAGCCCGGAACCGCGCCGTGGCCGCGGCGCGGGGAGAGGTCCTGGCGTTTTTGGACGACGATGATGTATGGCTCCCCCAGCACCTCCAAGAAACCGTTCCGCCGACGCTGGCGTCCGGGGGCATCGTCTTCACCGACGTGCTGGTCGAACACGTCGACGAAGGGTGGGAGCGGGCGCTTGTTATCCCCTTCCATCCCGAACTCCTGCGCCGGACCAATCCGGTCGTTCTCTCGTCACTGGTGATGACGAAAAGGGCATTTACGGCCCTCCGGGGCTTTTCGGAGGACCTTCCCCGCTACGAGGATTGGGACCTTTTGCTGCGGGCGGCCGCGCTCGCGCTCCCGCTTACCCGCGTACCCGGCGTCAGTGTGCGTTACCGCTTTTCGCATCGGTCCGCCTCAGCCGATCGCCCGGCCATGGCGGAGGTGTTCGCACAGTTTACCGCCCGCCACGGCCTCGGCAACCTGCCGGTCACCAACTTTGCCCGGATGGCGATCGACGGGCTGCCTGAGGCTCGGGGCCGGTCGGGAGCCGGCACCTCGCGGTAGTATAGGGCAAGAAGCTGCCCCTGGTTGGGGCTGGTTCAGCGCTGGATGACCTTATGGCAGGATGGATAGAAGGATGGAGGGGCTTTCAATGATAGTTGTGCAAAACCGCATCTTCGTGTCCCCGGGCCGGGAGGCGGAGTTTGAGGCCCGCTTTGCCGGACGCGCCCACCTGGTGGAAGCGGCCCCCGGCTTTGTCCGCAATGAGGTGTTAAGACCCATCACCGATGGAGCTCCTTACGTGGTCATGACCCATTGGGAAGACCGGCCCTCGTTTGAAGCCTGGGTCCAAAGCCCGTCGTTCCGGGAGGCGCACGGCCGGATGCCGTCGTCCGACCTGTTTGCCCGCCCCAGCGCCTTCGAGATGCACGAGGTCCTGGGCGCCTAAAGCTACGGTGCTTTCGGGGTCATGACCTTCTCCACCCGGCCGGTCCGCAGGGAGCGGTAAGCCGCCCAGGAGACGGCCGCCGCCCGAAATCCATCACGTCCGCCCGCGAGCGCTTCGGGTGCGTGGCCGGTCCTCACCGCCTCCACAAAGGCGGCGAGGAGCAGCGCATCCATGTCTTCGCCATACCCGAGGTGACGGTGGCCGGGCGCGCCGATGTCTCGGCCATAGGCGTCCAGATGCTCATTGAAGGCATCAAGCCGCGCCACGCCCCGCTCGCCTACGAGTTCCAGGGTCACGTCGCCCCAGGTCGGGTAACCCGGCAGCCGGGACCACGACGGGTCCAGCGTGGCTGTGACGCCTCCCTCCCAGTCGAGCAGCAATAGCCCCGCATCGTCGACCGCCCCTTCGTAGAGTCGGTTGCCCGCAAGACACCGCACCGCTTCCGGCTCACCGCCGACGGTCACGTGCATGAGGTCAATCACGTGGCTCACGTGATCCATGACCGCGCCGCCGCCGGCCAGAAAGGGGTCGAGAAACCAGCCCGGCGGGCGGGAGCCGTGGTTGGTCCCCACCATCGCGAGGATGCGGCCAAGGCGCCCTGAGGCGACGGTCCGCCGGAGTGCGCTGACACTGCCGAGCGTCCGCACCGGAAGCGCGGTAAAGAGGCGGACCCCCACCCGCTCCGCCGTCTCCAGCATCCCCACGCCGTCTTCCCGCGTGACCGCGAGCGGTTTTTCGCACAGCACGAAGAGACCCGCACGGGCGACAGCCTCCAGATCGCGACGGTGGTGCACATTTTCGGACAAGATCACGATCGCATCCGCCTCTGCACCGAGACCGTCGGCATGCGGACGCCAGGGAATCGACAGCGCCCGGGCCATATCCCGGTCGCGCGATGCCTCCCCGGCAATGGCCGCCACCTCCACCTCCGGGTTCGCCAAAAGCCGCTCCAGATAACTTCGAGCGTGCACATGGGCGGTCGACACCACCCCGACTCGGATACGCCCGCTCACGACGACCCCTCCCACTCCCGCCGCGTCAAGGGAACCCGCGTCTCGGCAGCCCGGTGGGCCCACAGCGCGCAGCCAAGCGCCACGAGCGCGTCTTCGGCCTCGACGCGAAACGGCCGCGCGTCCAACACCCCGTCGATGAAGTCATCCACCTCGTCTTGATATGGAGAGCGGTGATGTGGACTCGACGGCACGGCCACCGCTGCCGTCGTCAGGCCGGCCGCCTCCACGACCAGCGTCGCCCGATCGAGACTGTTGTGCTCCAAGAGACCCCCGCTGCCCGCAAGCTCAAACCGGGTGTGAAAGCGCGGGTGAAGCCAGCTGCCGATAAGCTCCGCCGCGAGGCCTCCCGGAAAGCGCACGAGGGCGGCCGCATGGCGGGGCATACCGTCTACGGCCCGGACCCGGGCCGTTATCTCCTCCGGGAGCCCAAAGGTCGAGACAAGAAAATCAAAGTCATGAATGAGGAGATCCACAAAGAGGCCCCCACTCCGTGCCGGATCCCCATACCAGTCGTCACGGCCCCGCGGGTAGGGACCGCCACGAAAGGTTCTCGCCACCGCCACCTGTCCGATCCCCCCGGCCAGCACCGTGTCTCTCGCCCGGACGTACTCCGGAAAGTAGCGCACGACCTGTCCCACCATGAGCCGAGTGCCGGCCGCAGCCGAGGCTTTCATCATCGCCTGCGCCTGCTCGAGCGTCCGCGCCATCGGCTTTTCCACCAGCACGTGCCACCCACGCGAAAAGGCTTTTTCGGTCAGCGCGGCGTGGCCATCGGTCGGAACGGCGATGATCAGGGCATCGATGCCGGCGGACGGCAGGTCGTCCACGGAATGAAAGGCTGCCACCCCCCGCTCGGCCGCCAGGCGTTGTCCCGCGGGATCGGGATCCACGACACCGACGAGCTCTCCCCGCCGCGAAGCGGCCACGGCCTCAACATGGACCCGCCCCATCGTACCCGCTCCCACCACGGCGACCCGAAGCCTCGGTTGCACCTCATTGTCCTCCCCGTTCCCGATGGCCCTCATGCTACGCCACTGCGTGAAAGTCGGACAACCCGGCGAAGGATCACCCCGTGTGGTGCCGAAGTCCAAAGAGGGTCATGCATCGGTGTTTTCTGGTTTTGGCTGGAGGAGGATGGCAATGGCAAGAGAAGACAGCGTGCAAAACGTGCTCGGATCGCTCGAGTGGCGGCTTCTGGGGCCGTTTCGGGCTGGACGGGTGACATCCGTGGCGGGCGATCCGAGCGATCCCGCCACCTTTTACTTCGGCGCCTGCGCAGGCGGGGTCTGGAAGACGACCGACGGCGGTCTTCACTGGCGTCCGGTATCGGATGGATACTTCCGGACAGCGTCAGTAGGGGCCCTGGCGGTGGCCGCGAGCGATCCCGCCGTGATTTACGCGGGGATGGGCGAGGCCTGCATTCGCGAGAACGTCCTGCACGGAGATGGGGTCTACAAGAGCACCGATGGGGGCCGCAGCTGGACGCATCTCGGGCTCTCCGACACGCGCCAGATCTCGCGCATCCGCGTGCATCCGCAAGATCCCGACCTCGTGTACGTCGGGGCTTTCGGTCATGCCTTCGGGCCGAATGAGGAGCGCGGGCTTTATCGTTCGCAGGACGGCGGCCGACACTTCGAGCGCGTGCTATACGTGGACGACCAGAGCGGGGTGATTGACCTCAGCATGGATCCCAAGAATCCTCGGATCCTGTACGCGGCCACCTACGAGGCCCACCGCACCCCCTACTCCCTGGAGGCGGGCGGGCCAGGAAGCCGCCTCTTTGGCAGCACAGACGGGGGCGATCACTGGGACGAGCTCACGGAGCGCCCGGGCATCCCGGCGGGCGTCAAGGGGCGCATCTCGGTCGCGGCAGCCCCCTCGCCCGGCCGGGTGTACCTGTCGCTGGAGATGACCGGGCAGGCGGGTGGTGTGTACCGGAGCGATGACTTCGGCGGGCACTGGGAGCAGATGACGGATAACCCGGAACTCCGCCAGCGCCCCTGGTACTTCAGTCATCTATTTGCGGACCCGGTCAACCCGGACCGTATCTACTACCTCAGCTTCGAGAGCTTTCGATCGCTCGACGGCGGCCGCACCTACGAGAAGATGAAAGCGGCCCATGTCGACCACCATGATCTCTGGATAGATCCCGAAGATCCACGGCGCATGATAAACGGGCACGATGGCGGCGCCGCGGTGACCTTCGACGGCGGCCACACCTGGTCCAGCCTCATGAATCAGCCGACGGCCCAGTTCTATCACGTAACCACCGACACGCGGACTCCGTTTCGGGTGTACGGCGCCCAACAGGACAACTCCACCCTGTCGGTGCCGAGCCGCACCGACAGCGCGGCCATCACCGTCGCCAGCGCCTACGCCGTCGGGGGCGGTGAAAGCGGCTACATTGCCGTTCGCCCGGACGATCCGGATATCGTCTACGCGGGCAGCTACAATCTCCTGACCCGCTACAACCACCGGAGCGGCGAGGTGCGGAACATCACGCCCTGGCCGGCCGATGTGTCCGGGGCCGGTGCCCGGGAAGCCCGCTACCGCTTTCAGTGGACATCCCCCATGTTCATCTCGCCCCACGATCCCCACACGCTCTATCAGGGGGCCAACGTCGTGTTCCGGTCCCAGGACGAGGGCCGGAGCTGGGAGGTGGTAAGCCCGGACCTCACCCGCGACGACAAATCCCGGCAGGAGTCTTCGGGTGGACCGGTGACGAAGGACAACACGAGTGCCGAATTCTACTGCACGATCTTCGCCCTGGCGGAGTCGCCGCTCGCGCGGGGCCTTCTGTGGGCCGGGTCCGACGACGGCCTCATCCACATCACCCGCGACGGGGGACGCACGTGGACGAACGTGACGCCGCCGACGCTGCCGGAGTGGGCGCTCATTGCCATCATCGAGCCTTCGCACGCCGATCCCGGCACGGCGTACGTGGCCGCCACCTGTTACAAGAGTGACCGGCTCGACCCGATCCTGCTCCGGACCCGGGACTATGGGGCCAGCTGGGACCACATCGTAGCCGGCATTCCGGCCGACGAGGCCACGAGGGTGGTGCGCGAGGATCCGAAACACCCGGGTCTGCTCCTGTGCGGCACCATGCGCGGTGCCTACGTCTCCTTTGACGCCGGCGACAGCTGGGAAGCTGCGCAGTGGAACCTCCCGGTGGTGCCGGTGTGGGACATCGCGTTCCACGGCGACAGCGTGGTACTGGCGACCCACGGTCGGGGCTTCTACCTGCTGGACGACCTGACACCACTCCGGCACCTGCCCGAAGTCGATGACGAGGCCCCCCTCCGGATCTACCCCGCAGCTCCAGTGCTCCGCCCACGGGGGGGAGGCTTTGATGGCGGCCGCCGGGAGGGCGCCGGCGGCATCATGACCGTCGACATGACCATGGTCTCCTGGGAGAAGTACCGCGGCCGGGACGACGAGGAGAAAGTCCGCTACCTCGACGCCGCCTCCAATCCTCCGGCAGGGGTGCCGATCCACTACTGGTTCCGTACGGCGCACGAAGACGCCGACCATCCGGCGACCCTCACCATCACCGACTCCGAGGGTCGGACCGTCAAGACCTTCTCCAGCCACCCACCGGAGCCTGCGGCGGGCGCCCGCCGTGACCCCGCCCTGGTCGTGACCGCGGGCGCCCATCAGGTGGTGTGGGACGGTCGTTATCCGGAGGCGCTTGCCATGCCGAAGGCGGTCTACCGCGGGGGTGGCATTCGGGGGCCCGTCGCCCCTCCCGGCCGCTACACGGTGGAACTGCAGGCGGGCGAGGCGCGTGCGTCGGGCACCATCGAGATCCGGCGCGACCCGCGTCTGGAGGCGACAGACGCCGACCTAAAAGAGCAGTTCGACCTGCTTATGGCCATCCGCGATGAGATCACCCGGGTCCACGAAACGGTGTTTCGCATCCGGCGAACGGAGACCGCTATCCAGTTCTATCAGGAGCAGGCCGACACCAAGGGCCAGGAAACGCTGGCAGAAACGGCCCGGGCGTCGCTTGAGCGCCTCCACGCACTCGAGGCCGAGCTTCATCAGGTTGAGGCCCGGAGCGCGAAGGACCTCCTGAACGTACCGGGCAAGCTGGCTCAGCGCCTGGCCTCCCTGTCGGGCGCTGTGGCCATGGGTCAGGCGGCGCCGACGACGCAGATGCACGCCGTGCATCAGGACCTGATGGGCCGCATGGAGACGCTCCTGGCCGAGGTGGATGCCGCCTTCGCGGGCGAGGTAGCCGCGTTCGAGCGCACGCTATCCGAGGTGAACATGCCGCGCCTGTCCTCTACGGCGGCGCCGTAAGAGCCCCGGGGTCGCCAGACGAAGAAAGAAGTCGGAAGCGGGAAGTCGGGGCGTCCACACCGCCCCGACTTCTTTATGCTGTAGAGGGCGGTCGTAAGCCAGACGGCAGGACGCGGTGGGTGCCGACATCCGTACCCGGGGCGCCCCTGGGTATAGGTCGTCCGGCGGCAGGCTAGTGAAAACGCTCTGGGTAACGGTCCGCGACAGCCGACGTTGAAG
>JAKATP010000134.1 GCA_021818685.1 Bacillota bacterium
CTGGCGGAGGGCGACCCGCCAAAGACGCTGGTGGTGGTCACGCATGATCCGGCGGTGGCCTCCCGCCTTTCGCATCAAATGCACCTGCGGGACGGTGAGATTGTCCAGGCCACGCCGTGACTGACGGAACCAGGAACGAGTCCGGGGAACGGAGACCTCCCGGACTCGTCAGTCCGCTCGCCAAAAGCCGTCTCGTGAGCCTGGGTCTAAGTGTCGGCTGGATGGTGCCATGGCTGTTTGGACTCGGGGCGGGGGGGATATGGTGGGTGCCGGCCGCCGCCGGTACCGTGGGCTTAGGGCTCGCGGGCCGGTCCCATCGAAACGTCCTCGCCCCGCTCGCAGCGACCGCTCTCGCGGCACTCGGACTCGCGGCGGGAAACGTACTCGGCCTGGTTGCCGCCGTCTCCGGATGTGCGGGCGGGGTCCTGTCATACGCGCCGGAGCCCCGGACAGGGGTTGCCGGCCGTTTCATGTTTGCGCTCGTGGCCTTGGCGGTCCTTGTCATGTGGCAGCCCCATTGGTGGCCAACGCTTGTAGCCGTCGTCGGAGTCGGTGCCTTCGGCCTGGCAGAAAGTGGACGGCCTCCGGGTGTACGGGCGCGGGACTGGTGGGCGCTGGCGGCGGCCTTCATTGTGGGGGCGCTCGGAATGGCCGTGCTTGTATTCACTCTAGCCCCCCGAAGGGTACCCGGCACGGCCGGCAGGATTACAGTGGTGCCTCCGCCGGAGCCGTTTATTAAAACACGCTTCAAGAAACCTGTGCGGGGCGGGGTGTTCCGACATTCCTTCCCCCCTGCTGTCCACCTGGCGTTATTGTGGCTCGCGCTCGGCCTTGCCCTTCTGGGCCTGGCGGCCTGGTGGATCTTGAGGATGCAGCGGGATTGGAACCCGGTAGGCTCTCCTGCCTATGACGCTGGGGAACCTGGGCTGGAGCGCCGCGTTACGATCCCCGGCCCTCCGGCGACCCGAGTGGTGGCGCCGTCCTTCACACGTCAGTTCATCCGGGCAAAGCTCGCGCGGGCGCGGGCAGGCCCGGCTCGCTCCCATTCGTACGAGACGGTGCGGGAGTGGGCCGTGCGCGTGTTTGGGCCCACAGCCCGCGACGCGGTCGGCGCCTATGAAGAGGTGCGCTACGGTGGGGTCACGGACAACGAGGAACGGGCTTCATGGGTGGCCCGGCACTGGCCGCCTCGCTTGCCGGCCAAAGACCTTCGCGCGGGGGGTGACGGGACGGCTGGCCGAGGGGGCGGTTCCCGGACCACGCGCCCGCCCTGATGGGCCCGGCTTCTTCCGGAACCTGGACGGCGATGGGTGGGCAAGGCCGTACTCCCGGGACGTCGCCCTCCACCACTCTTCTCCCTCTCGGAAGCTTACGTGGACCACTCCGGGAGCGGAACCCGCCCACGGACAGCGGCCATGACACGAGAGTCACATGCGCGGATTCCTGGACATACGACGGACGGTCGGAGCCTCGTGGTTGTCGCCTACGAGCCGAACGGGCTTCCTGGAAATCAGGACGACCGCCCATGCTTTGGTCTCCCGTCACCATGTCCGGGCCGCCGATCCTCGCGGGTGTTCCCCACTCGGATCCGCCTACGGGATGGTTCATGGCGGCAAGACGAAAATGGCCAGGAGCAAGAGTCAGCAAGCCTTCGGGCACTCGGGGCGTGACTCCGGGGCGACGGGTCGGCCGGAGACCTGACCGGCTCACGGGAGCGACCGCCTGAAGGCGCTTTACCGGACCGCGGTCCGGTGCGGGCATCTGACGAGCGGAGAGGACAGGGGAGGCGATGAGACGCGATCCACGGCAGGACAATCGAGGGACTCTCAGACTCCCCAGGCGGGTGGACCGGAGACATCGCATCGCGCCGCTTGCCCATGAAGATGTCGGAGGCCGCGCCCTCCACCGCCTTGACGACGCCCAGAGGCCGTGTTGCCGAACGGCGAACCGCCTTCAACCGGTCAGGGTTCCACGGCAACGCCGTGAATGGCGCGCACGCTCGCTTCGGAACAACAGGAGATCGACCCCATCGACGCCGTCGCCAGGCGCTTCACAACGAGAAGGATGGGACGCGTTGTCTACCAGGACGGGTCTATTCCTTTGCCGCTTTCCGTAGGCTTCTCCGGGAGGGACGGGCGTCGTGCGACGTTGGCGCTTGGATGTGCTCGCGATCGGGCTCCTCGGGGTGTTGGTCGGTGCCCTGATAGTTCGATGGGGGGCCAAGCCCGCTCCTCCTTCCCCAGCCTGGCCGGTCACCGCGATTGCGCGCCGTGTTGACCCGTCGGTGGTTATGGTGATAAACCAGGTGGCGCGAGGCGGTCGCCTCCACCCGAAGGGGCTTGGCTCCGGCGTCGTCCTGAGCAGCAACGGCATTATCGTCACCAACTACCATGTGGTGCAGGGCGCCAACGCTTTGGTTGTCGTTCTTTCCAATGGCAGGCGATACCGGGCCCGCGTGGTGGGCGTCGATCCTCCGACTGATCTGGCCGTTCTTCGTATATCCGCACCGGACCTCACCCCGATCGCCCTCGGGAATTCCCGAGACATACAACCGGGCGACCTTGTGGTTGCCATCGGCAACGCGCTCGGCCTCTCCCACACTGTGACGGCGGGGATTGTGAGTGCGCGAGACCGGACCCTGTACCGGGACGGCTGGGAGTATCATCTCATTCAGACCGACGCCGCCATTAACCCCGGGAATAGCGGGGGAGCGCTCGTAAAC
Organism: Bacillota bacterium; assembly: GCA_021818685.1. Classification (GTDB taxonomy): domain Bacteria; phylum Bacillota; class Sulfobacillia; order Sulfobacillales; family JAIMBI01; genus JAKATP01. The sequence goes on from JAKATP010000134.1 coordinate 2,723, forward strand.
AGTCGGGGTCAGCTGATCGGGATCAACTCAAGTAAAATCGCGCGCACGGGAGTAGAAGCCCTCGGTTTTGCCATCCCCGTCAATACCGTACGGACGGTCGTGGATCAGATCCTGCGCTACGGACACGTGCGCCGTCCTTGGATTGGCGTGCAGGTGGCAGGCGGCGACGGCCCCGGGGTCGTGGTGGTGGAGGTGCTTCCCGGTAGTCCGGCCGCCCGGGCCGGCGTCCGGGTGGGCGATTTTATTACCCGGATCGGGCAGGTGGCCATCAAGAACCCGCACGACATCATCCATGCCCTGGAGCGGGCACAGATAGGACAGTCGGAGACTCTCACGGTTCTTCGTGGGGGCGTTGCGTACCAACTCAAAGTCCGCCTCGGGGATCGAAATGCTGCGGGGAACGCTGCCTGAAGGAGAGCTCTCACCGGTCCATCAATGACCCGTTCTTCATCGTTTCAGGGGCCAGCAGGGATCAGGCCGACGGTCGCCCGACCGGGCGGAAGGGTCTGACCAGACGCGCCCATCAAACGCATCCCGAGGCGAAAAGCAGTGGGCAGTTTCTCAGGAAAAAAGGCTTAGAGAGCCACGCTCGGGCCGAGCTGTCCGACGCGGGCAGGTGACCCATCGCCAGGTTCCCCCAGTGGGATGGGGACGGTGCGGAGTCCCCGACCATCCGATATCCCGACCGGTGGGGCCGTGGGTACACACACCGTGTTCTCCGCACAGGGTTGGCTGAGTCTGGGCACCAACTCCGCCGCAGTCTGTATTTCCGCGTGAGCTACTGATGATGAATGTCCCGCCGGTGCCCCGGCGCTTTTTTATGACAAGAAAGACAGCCACGTTCTCTGGACGAGTGTCTGACGCTTCCTGCACTCCACCAAGACGGGTTCGGCGGATGGTCGGGCTGGTTTCGGTAACCCTCCCGCCCCTATCGCGGTAAGGACTGCCCTGCCGACGTCCCCGTTCCTGCTCACCGACAGATTCTTGATGGGGGGATCCGAAGGCGTCGCCGTTCAACCGCGACCCCATAGGCTTCGCCGTTGAGTCGCTGGAGAATGGGGCCACCGGGGAAGTCGCGCAAGGGCGCATCTTATCGAGGCAGATTCGTCCAATCGATCGAACGCGAAGCATCGAGAAGCGGGAGGTCTCGATGAACCCCTACCAGACCGGTCGCCGTGGAGGGTTATCTGACAGCGGAACACGGTGACGATGTTCGCTATGCTGGCCAGCCAAGGCAGAATGGCGAGGCCGCACAACATCGTGTCGGTATCCGAGGCCCGCGCCAAGGGCCCCGGAGCGGGTGGAAGAGTCGAAGCAGGGAACCGGGCCATGGTGTCGAATTGACAATGGTTGTGGGCAGTTGCGTATCAGGTTCCGAGGCGGGTTCGGCCCGTGCTGGGAATCCTGGAAAGTTATTACCCTAGGGTAGTAATGATTGACGGCTCTTTGGGTCGTCCAATACAGTAGCCTTAATCGGCTCCTTCCCGATTGCCGGACATTGAGCCAGATGCCGCGGTCCTCCGACCGGCGGGTCCATGCGGTCTAGGATTCATGGTTTGTAAATGGCTCGTGGCTTCAGGTTCCGACGGATTCGTTTCCGAGGGTTTCAGTTTCCAAAGGAGGATTCCGATGACAAGAACCCGGGGGGCAATCGGAGCCGCCCTGGCCGCCCTGGCGCTCGTGCTGGTGGGTTGCGGCTCAGGCAGCCCGAGTGCGCAATCGTCCAGCCACCCAAGTGTGCTGAACATTGCGCTGGGCGCCCAGGTGCAGCCGGTGTGGTGGTATCCGCTATGGTCGACGACGGCCTGCGGCGGCACCCTATTCGGCATGGAATATCAGGACCTTTTGTGGTTCAACAGCAACGGGACTATCAACTACTCGCAGTCCGTTGCTCAGAAGATCACCGTCAACAAGACCGACAACGTCTTTGACGTGCACATCAACCCCATCTGGCACTGGTCGAACGGCACGCCCGTTACGGCCAGCGATGTGATCTTCGCGTTCGACGTGCTGAAGGCATCGGCGGGCAAGGGCGCGCCGTGGGCCGCGTGCGGTCTCGGCATCGGCAACATGCCGACCGAGGTGAAGAGCATCACCGCGCTCAATCAGCACACCGTGCAGATCACGACCCTCGGCCCTGTGAACCCGACCTGGTTCGAGTTCAACGCCATCTCCCAGATCACGCCGGTACCGAAGAGTGTGTGGGACAAGTACGGCAACAACTGGAACCAGGAGTTGTCCTACATCAAGACCGTCGGCGGCGAGCCGATGAACGCTAACTACAAGGTGATTGACGGACCCTACAAGCTGGTAAAGGCTGCGACCGACCAGTACTGGGAGTTCCAGATCAACCCGAAGTTCAGCGGGACGCCGAAGCCCACGATCAAGACTCAGATCTACGACTACGAGACCTCGAACACGGCGGAGTTCGCCAACCTGAAGAAGGGCAACATCCAGATCGGAGCGATTCCATTCTCCCTTCTGAGCCAGGCGAAGCAGCTCTCGAACTACCGGGTGAAGCCGCTTTATTACCCGGGCTTCAACTACATCCAGCCCAACTTCTCCAGCAAGACTCAGGCCATCGGAGGGTTGTTCCAGCAGCTGTACTTCCGTCAGGCCATGCAGCTCGGGATAGACCAGCCGGCCATCGTGCAGAGCATGTACCATGGCTACGCGTACCCGGTCTATAACCCGGTGCCGGAGCAGCCGCCGAATACGTTCTTCGACAAGAGTCTGAAGAACCCATATCCGTACAACCCGAGTAAGGGTCTCAAGATCCTGGAGAACCACGGGTGGCATGAGGTCAACGGCGTGATGACCAGGGGATCGACGCAGCTCAAGTTCACGTTCCTCGTGGCGAGCGGCGACCAGACCCAGACCAACATCGCCGAGCTTCTGAAGGCCGATTGGGCCAAAGAGGGCATCGACGTCACCATCAAAGAGGAGCCGTTCACCCAGGTCATCACGAACGGCACGCAGGATGCGAGCCAGTGGACGCTCATGTCCTGGGGCGGCGGTTGGAGCTATGTGCCCGACTACTACCCCTCCGGTGACGGCATCCTGAACTCGCAGGCCGGGTTCAATCCGGGAGGCTATGACAGCCCCACGATGGACCATCTCATCAACATCACGACGGTTGAGGGCGGAACGCCTGCGCAGATAAAGCAGCGGTTCGACGAGTACCAGAAGTACGCAGCAGAGAACCTGCCGGTGCTCTACGTGCCGCTGGCGCCCACCTTCTATGCGGTGTCCAACTACGTGAAGGGGTATTACACGAACTACAGTGCGTACCTAGGCACTCCGCCGAACTTCATCACGATCGGCCAATAAAGAGGTCGAACGGGAGAGGGCCGGCCGCACCAGCGGCCGGCCCTCTTTTCATTTAGGGGCAGGCCACGCGGCCTCGAGCCAGAGGCTGTACCCGTGACGGGCGCTTGGCGCGGCCTCGGCCCGGGGCGACAGACGCCAACGTTCCATGGGCGCGGTGCCAAGCGTGACCGTCACCATCTCCAGAAGCCCCCGGCGAAAGACATGAATGGTCACTGCCGTGGACGGGCGGTAAGCGCCGATCCGGTCCTCAACCGCCTCCGCACTCGCCACGCGGATGGCATCCACCGCCACGATCTCATCGCCCGTATCTAGTAGGGCCGCACTCGGGCCCCCGTCGAAAGCCGCCCGCACGCGGGCCGGGCCCGGCCCGCGCTCGTACTCAACACCAAGCCATCCGCGTTCGGGGTCCGATGGAGCCGGCGGCCGTCCGTCAGGCCCGAGCCGCAGCGGCTCGACGCCTAGGCCCACGCCCGCGAGCCAGTCGCCCCAGTCGATGTCGCCGGTTCCGGTCACGTACCGGTACCAGAAGACGGCCAGGTTCTCCCTCGCCACTTCCTCGGCGGTTTCGCGGAAGGCGGCCTCAGGGAAGCCAACGCCGCGCATGCCGTATCGTTGCCACAGGAGTCGGAGCACGTCATCCAGCGAGCGCTCGTGCTGCGTCGCACGCCGGATCTCAAGGTCCAGCAGCATGCCGACAAGACAGCCCTTCAGATAATAGGAAATGGACCGGTTGGGTTCCACAAACACCTGCGCGCGATTGGCAAAGATGTTGTACGAGGCATCCGCGAGGCTCATCACATGTCGTCCCGGCTTTTGCTCCAGTTCGCGCATGTCGCCGGCCATGGTGGCCAGAAATTCCTCGGGGGTGATGAGGCCGGCCCGACGGAGGACGAGACGGGCCACGTATTCCGTCACGCCCTCCATCGTCCACAGGAGCTCGGTGGTGGTCTCGTGGTCATAGTCAAAGGGACCGAGCCGCTCCGGATGGATGCGCTTCACGTTCCAGAGATGGACGAATTCGTGGGCGATGAGTCCCAGGACTCGACGATAAGCGGCCCAGGGCCGAAAGGCGGTGCGGGAGAAGCCGCAGGTGGTGGAATTGGCATGCTCCAGCCCTCCCACAGCGTCGGCGACGTGGAAAATGAAGGTGTAGTGGGGGTACGGGAGGCCCCCGAAGTAGCCCGATGCCGTCTTCACGATGCGCGTGATGTCCTGCTCCAGCTGGTCCAGATCCTCGTTGCCCTCTCCATAAACGGCGATTTCGTGCGGCACCCCTTGTACCTGGAAGGTGCGTCGGCGATGGGTGCCCACCTCGACCGGGCAGTCATAAAGCACGTCGTATGATGGCGCCCGATACGCTAATTCCCGGCCCTCGGCCCGCTCAAGTCCGGTCGACGCCACCCAGCCGGTTGGGGCCTCAATGACGAGGTCGACGGCGGCCGCGATGTCGTCATCCACGGCTAAAAAGATGTTGGTACCGTTCCAGTAAGCGTGGGAGGCGTCGAGGTGACTTCCGTAGACCGTCAGCGAGAAGGCATACACTTGGTAGTGGATGGCAACCGGGCCTCCGTCACTTCGAAACCGCCACCGATTCTTGGCCACA
>JAKATP010000135.1 GCA_021818685.1 Bacillota bacterium
AAGCGAAGAAAGGGGGGCCGGCGGCTTCCGCCTCGGCCTGAACGCCGAGGTCCCCGCCGCCAATCTTTGATGGATCCCCCCCGCTACATCGAGATGCTCCGCGGGGGCGAGCAACCGGATCTCCAGATCGAGAGCAGGTCGTGATCCATAGGGTGGGGGACGCGGCTGTCGTATCGGCGCGCTCCACGCCCGCGACCGGTCGCCACTACTGCTACTTCAACAGCTACATCCGGGACCAGGGCAGGTGACGCTGCATGCACGCGACTGTATGGCCGCTGCGCGGATGACGACCTCAAGGTGTGACGGGCTCGGGCATCTGGGCGTGTGCCCGCGAAAACCGGCCATCCTCGCGGCGCATCTCGCACTTTTTCTGCGAGCGGGGGGGCTCTACGCTTTGGGCGAGGTGATGAGGATTGCGCATGCATCTATCGCTCCCGGTCACGAAGCTAGAGGAGGCCGGGCGGTTTTATGAAGGCCTATTGGGCACACCTCCTACACGGAGCTTCCCGGGGTACACTCACTTCGTGACGCCGACGGTGAACCTGGCGCTCACGGCAGCACAGGAGGTTCGGGTGTCGGATTCGGAGCATTTCGGGGTGGAGGTGCCGAACGTCGAGGCCGTCGAGGTGGTGCGCGAGCGGCTGTCAGTGGCCGGCTTTGCTGTCCAGACCGAGGAAAGCACGCGCTGCTGCCATTCGCTCCAAACTAAGGTGTGGGCCGTGGATCCCGACGGCCGTCGCTGGGAAACGTTCTTCGTTATGGAGCGGGAGCTGATACCGGTGGACGCGCAGGCAACGTCCTGCTGCACGTAGGAGGAAACCCAATGACGAAGGCGCGGGTGTCCCTTAAGATCGACGTGTTTTGGCGGCGCTACCTGCAGGTAGCCGCACGGGCCATTCTTGTGCCCGACCCTGGTGCGTGGGGGCGGCTTGATGTCACCCTCGCCGACCTCGCGAAGATCTGGGACTGCTCGCCGCGGAGCGCTCAGGCCAGCCTCCGCCGGCTCCAGGCCATGGGACTCATCGTCTGGAGTCCGACCCACGGCCGCGGGCGGCGGTCGCAGCTCACCATCCTTGTACACCCTGTCTGGATCTACCATGCGCGTGCCGAACGCGCGGAGGCGCAAGAACGGTGGGCGGAGGCGGCCTTCTGGTACCAGGCCATTTTGGACGAATGCCCCTGCGTGCCCGACGCCGCCGAGCACCTTCTCGCGTGTCGAGCGCGGTTGGGCCTCGTAGCCTCGCCGCGCCTGACGGCTGCGTGCTGCGCTTCGTAACGGCGTCGCATGCAGGCGGGCTTGAGGGCGAGTTAAGGCTGTCGGTTCTTAGCCCTCATGTCACGGGGCCGGCAGCGCGTGGTAGGGCTCCCGAAACACGGGAGGCCGGTATGGACTCACATCTTCGCTTCCGGAGCCGGCCAGGTCCTGACAACAAGGCGACTGCCCCGAGGTATGCACCAGCGGCGCGTCATGAGTGGCTCTCACTGACGGCGTCCAAACGACCGGATCTATACTGCACTGAAGGGCAGATGGAGCCGGGAGCCGCAGGGGAGGAGACGGTATGGCCGAGGTGACGGTGGCAGATGGGACGCTCTGGGTGTATCTGAGCTCCGTGGAAAAAGTGGAGGGAGTCCACGGGGACATCCAGATTGCCGAAGCCGACGTGCTCGAGGTGGAGGCATTGGAGAAACCGTTTGAGGCCATTCATGGCTGGCGGGCACCTGGTACGGGCGTGCCGGGGGTCGTGGCGGTCGGGACCTGGCGGGACGGTCGCCGAAAGCTGTTCGCCGTGCTCCATCATGGACAGCAAGCGGTGCACATCCGGCTGAAAAACGCTTCCTTCGACGAGCTCCTCATCGGGACCGCGGATGCCGGCCGCGTGGCGGCAGAGCTTCGGGCGGCCCTGGGGCGGTAAAGTGCGCCGATGGGCGCGCTTTATCGACGCTCGAACGGCGCTCCCGGACCGGAACTGCTAGCGCGGGGGCCCGGACGCGGATGGGATCACCATGCAACACGATGAGATGCACCCGTGGCACTATGAGACCCGCGGGTGCATCCGGTCCAATCCGTCTTGATTCAGACGAATCCGATCTGAGCTCCCCGGAATCCCGGCAACTGGAAAATCCTCCCGGATTTCCTTGCCTTGTTTTCAGCATTACTCTGGGTGGTGCTCCTGGAACGGTGCTTGCTCGCTGCCCCTATCGACCGGCGGCCGTTCCCCGACGGGGCCGCACCACCCCTAGGAATGCACGCCATTAAAGGCAATAATCTGGGCATCGGTTGGGTGGATCTCCGCTGGCGTTGTCTCATGGACCGGAAGGGGCGGCGGTATGCGATTTCTCCTGCCCACTATCGCATCGGCAGCGCTGCTGTGCGGCGGTGTCGTGAGCGTGGCCGCGCACGGCGCATCCGTGCCGGGCGTAAGGGCCGTATTGACGGGTTATCAGGACGTCCGCTCGGTATGGATCGGCCGTCCCTGTTCGCCTCCGGCTCATGCGAAGCCGGCCGCGGCGCTGACGGCAGACCCCATCAGTCTTTCCTATCAGGGCACCGGTATGCCGGGACACATGTGACCCAGTCGGATCCTGCGGGCCCGGGGGGCCGGCACGCATCCGTCTCATCATTAGTCGGAGCCATGGCATCCGCCTTTTTCACCAACGTGCCGCCACCATAAAACGGCACCTGCCGCGCCCGTCCTCGTCTTCGGAGCCGGCTCCCCCGGCTCGGTCGGGTATGGTGGAGGGATGACGGCAGGACACCAAGAGAAAGACCGGAGGCAAGCTCATGAATGGGAGTCCCCCGCACCACGAGGCCGACTCCTCTTCCAACGCGGCATACGTGGTCCGTCCCGCCAACCAGGCAAGTTTCCAAGACCTCCAGACGGTCTTTGGGCCGCGCGGGGGAGAAGGGTCCGCGCACTACTGTCAGTGTCAACGGTTCAAGACCGCGTCGGCGCTCTGGTGGCAGGAACACTCGAGCCGGGTGCCGGTTCCAGCCCGCGCACGACGCCTCTATGACGAGAGCCGGTTTGGCGAACCCGAAGCGCCGTGCACCAGTGGGATCCTCGCCTTTCTCGGGCCCGAACCGGTTGGATGGTGCCGGGTCGGTCCCCGATCCACCTTCGTCCGTCTCGGCCGGGTTCCCTGGGCGGGGCGTGCCGAAGATAAGGCGGACGACCGCGTGTGGGCGATTGTCTGCTTGATCACGCGGGCCGGTTACCGCCGCCGAGGGGTGACGTATGCCTTGGCCCGCGCCGCCGTGACGTTCGCGCGCGAGCGCGGGGCGCGCGCGCTGGAAGGGTATCCCATGAGCCCCGAGCCTGGGAAGGAGGTGACCTGGGGCGAGCTAGCCGTAGGCAAGCAGAGCATCTTTGCGGCCGCCGGCTTCTCGGAGGTTACCCACCCCACCCTCCGACGAGTGGTCATGCGTATCGAGTTCTCTTAGGCGCCGCTGGGAAACGCGCTTCGAACGGGAACGGGACTCCCCAGACCGTCACGATCTCCCATCCGATCGCGCGGGGTCGGGTTCCACCATCCTTCGCATCACGCAGTTTTTCGCACCCTTCGGGCGGTCGTACGTAAAGCCGGCCTTCTCGAAGAGTCCCCTCGTGGCACTGTAGAGAAAGGCGGCATTGGCCTTCTGACCCTTTGTATCGTGGGGATATGCCTCGACGACGCCTCCTCCCGCCTCCGCGATGAGGTCCAGAGCGCCGGCGAGAGCGCGTGCCGCAACGCCCCGTCGGCGGTAGTCGCGATCGACAAAGAAGCAGGTGATCCGGTAGTCGGGCAGCGGGCCGGCCTGCTCGGCCAGATACTGCTTGCGATGGTAGATGTTGGGCAGTTCGTCGGGCGACCCATATTCGCACCACCCCACGGCGTGCTCACCGTGAAAGACCAGGGCGGCGTGAGCCCGCCCCCCGCGGACGAGCCGCTCCTTGCACGCGCGGTTACGTTCGTAGGTCCGTTCACCGTGTTCTGGACTTGTCCCGCTTCGATGAAACCAGGTGCACCAGCAGCCGCCCCAGACGCCGTGGTGTTTTTCGACGAGGCGTGCAAACGCCTCCCATGTCTGGCCGTCAAGCGGCCGAATCGCGTATTGATCCGGGTCGTTCTGCACGCAGGATCACACTCCTGTCAAATAGTGGGCGGACAGACACGCTTTAGGTAAGTCCTGGCGTAGAGACGGCCCTCGCAACGTATCGGGCGGGGGACTCCATGGCGTTCAGCGGACACCGCGACATCAACGCCCTCCATACCTGCAGCGGCGTCCCTTCGAGCAGGGAAGCGCAGGGACTTTCTTGAACCGTACCGTAAAGACCTGTCAGACGATGTCACGTTTGGAGGTGGTCTCATGCGCGCCTCGCGTCTTATGGAAATCGTTCTCCAGCTGGAGGCGCGTGGGCGAACCACCGCCCCCGAGCTGGCGCGACAGTTCGGGGTATCGGTCCGGACCATCTTTCGGGATATGGACGCCCTCGCCGAAGCGGGTGTGCCGATTTACGCCGACCGCGGAGCGACTGGGGGCTACCGGCTCGTTGACGGCTATCGAATGCGGCCACCCATGCTCACCCGGCAAGAAGCGAGTGCCCTCTGGCTCGCCGGCCAGCCGGAGGCCGCGCGCCGTCTAGGGCTGGGAGACGCGCTGCAATCGGCCGAAACCAAGCTGTTGGCCGTGATGGGTCCCGTAGAACGTGGAGAGGCCCATTTGGTCCGGGAACGCCTACACATCGAGGGGGCGGGATGGTTCGGCGCCTCCGATGAGCCGCCATTCTTGAAGATGGTCATGGAAGCCGTGTGGACCGGACGCGTGATCAGGGTGCGGTATACGAGCTGGACCGCCGAGGGTGTATACGTGCTAGACCCGCTGGGCCTGGTGCTGAAGGGTGGCATCTGGTATATGGTGGCCCGGCGCCGGGACCAGTCGGAACCGCGAACGTACCGCATCTCGGCCATTCGGGAGGTCACGCTTCGAGAGGAGAGCGTAGAGCGTCCACCCGGATTCGATCTGGCGGCGTATTGGCGGGACGCCGAAGCCGGATTTGTCACGCGCGTATACTCCCAACAGGCGATACTTCGCCTGTCCCCGAAGGGGCGCCGAGAAATCCCGCATCTGGGAACGGCGCTCTACCTTGCCCGGCTCACTGCTTTGGCGGAACCAGACGATGAAGGGTGGGAGACCGTGCGGGTCCCGTTCGAGCGTGTGGACGAGGCTGCAAGCGATCTCCTGCGGCTCGGACCTGAGGCTGAGGTGCTGGAGCCGGCGGGGCTCCGGCAGGCTGTGTACCGTCTCGCTCTCCAGGTGGTGCAGTTTCTGGACGGGCGTCGCACGCCCTGACAGGTGGCAGGTGATGAACCAGCACCGGGGTTTCTTCCTTCACGTTCCGATTTGGGTCTGAACGGAAGGGTCCCGGGTGAGGCTGCGGCGCCGATCCCATTACGATGCTTGGGAGATCCCCGTTCGCTCCGCGGCCCATCGCGAATAGGGTCCGCCGTGCTGGGGTGACTCCCTGCGCTCGACCCGGATGGATCGCTACCCCCGTTGGTCGGGTTTTGTTAGGGGCGAGTGCCAAGACGGAACGCGGTCGCCGGATGGGCGGGGGTGGTACGGGAGCGAACTACTAGTAGAGCGATTCCTAACTAACGGCATCGGTTGAGGGGGAAGGAATCTCCTTCGCCCGCCACCGAAATGGCACGGGATCCGTGTTGATCCACGCGAGATACTTTTGCAGCTGCTCTTCCAACTCCTCCACCGAGGCGACCCGGATCCCGCGCAGGCACTGCTTGGCCAGCTTGGCGAAGAACATCTCAATCAGATTGAGCCACGACGCGTGCACCGGGGTAAAGACAAACGCGAAGCGATTCGGTTTGGTCGCGAGGTAGGCCCGGGTCTCCTTGGAGGTGTGGGCCGAGTGGTTGTCCAGCACCACCTGGATCTTTACGTCCGTCCCGTACTTGGCATCGAGCGCCTGCAGGAACTCGACGAACTCGCGGCTCCGATGGCGGGCGCGCACCAGGCCCAGCACCTCCCCGGTGGCCAGGTCGATGCCGGCCAACAGGGTGCGGGTCCCGAGCCGTTTGTACTCGTAATCGCGCTGCCAGGTGCCCTGCCCCGCCCGGTCGGGGCGGGGCGGCCGGTCGGGGGCGACCAGCGCCAGGGCCTGGATTCCCGGCTTTTCGTCGTAGGACCAGCGCACCGTGGGCCGGCCATCCTCCGGGTCGAGATCCAGCGTGACCTGCTGGTACACGTGGAGCACCTGGACCATCTTCCGGTCGAAGTCGGGATCCTTGCGCTGCAGGTAGTACTGAATGCGGTGGGGATGGAGGTCCTGCGCGGCCAAGATCTTGGAGATCGTGCCCTGCTGCACCTGGCCGGCGCTGGGATGGCCCGCCGCGACCGCGTGTTCGCGCACATAGCGCGCCAGGAGCGTCTCGGACCAGAACTCCGGCGCCCATCCCAGATCCTTGGGCTTTTGGCAGGCCAGGCTGATGATCCAGGCGCGGGCTTCGGGGGTAATACGGGGCGGCCGGCCCGTGCGGGGCAAGTCGTCCAGGGCCACCGGCGCGCCAAACGCCAAGGCCTTTTTCACGCACCGACCGATCGTGTGCGCCGTCGCCCCATACCGCTGGACGAGGGTCGGAATACTGTCGCCAGCCGCGTAGTCGCGTAGGAATCGGGCCCGGGTGACCCGTTGGACGGTTTCGTGGCGGGAGCGCAGGACTCCGTCGAGATAGGCCTGGTCCTCGGGCGTCAGCATGAGGGGCGGAATCGTACGGGCAAAGCTCATGGACCGCGCCTCCTGGGGGATTTACCCTCAGTCTACGGCAATCCCCTTACTATGTCTACACATAGGAATGCCTCTACTAGATGGCCGTAAGATTGGGGCGCCGGCCGACGCGGTCATCCTCCAAGAACTCCGGCCCCTGTGGCTGCGCCGCCGTCCCCCGGCGGGGCTCTTAGCCGCGCCCCCATGGCCGCTCTACGTCCGCTTTGAACCCGGGTGAGCGCCTCGCTTCGGTCGGAAACATCACGGATCAGCGCCCCGGCGGCATGCGGAAGGTGAGTCTTGAGACACCGCCGAGGCAACAATCACTAAGACCCCTACGGCCTTGGCCAGGCGGTACACCTCGGACGGAACAGACTTCGTCGTTGGCCTTCACTTCCTTTGCCTCATGCCAAACCATGCCAAACTCCTAATCGTCCGAAGTCGTCCCAAATAGCTATTGTCCCTCTTTGCCATCGCCTCTACGTGTATTGAATGCGCGGATCAACTACCGCGTACAGGATATCGGCGATTAGATTTCCCGCGACTGTTAGCGTGCCCACGAGCACCACAATACCCAATAGCACCGGGTAATCTCGTTG